>CAZUWC010000018.1:0-13470 GCA_964623935.1 uncultured Halobacteriales archaeon | reverse complement strand
CTACTGGCTGCTCGCCAACGAGACGCTGGACCGGCGCGGCGCCGAACCGGCCTACGCCCTCGAGGACTTCGAGACCGAAATCTGACTGTCGGGACTGCCGCGTGACAGACTTTTGTCCCCCCTGGGAGTACTGAACCCATGGCGACGGGTGAGACGCTCCTGAACGCCCTGCTGGGTGCAGTCGCAACGATCGTGTTGACGCCCTTCGTGCCGTTCGCGCCGATTCTCGGCGGGGTCCTGGCGGGGTACCTCGAAGGGGGTGACCGCACCGAGGGCCTCCGGGTCGGCGTCGTGTCTGGGGCCATCGCGCTGGTCCCGCTGTTTCTCCTGGTGTTCCTGATCGCGAATTTCTTCGCGTTCTTCTTCCTCGGGACCATGGGCCCCGGCCGCATGATGGGTGGATTCGGCCTCGTCGCCCTCTTCTTTCTCGCGGGGGTCGCCATCGTCTACACCGTCGGACTGAGCGCGCTGGGCGGGTGGCTGGGCAACTACGTCCGGACCGACACCGAGGTCGGCGCGTCGGGATAGCGATGGAACCCTCGCGGAATCGGACAGTCAGCCCTCGCCTTCGTGGTCGACTGTTTCCATCATCGTGAAGACGTTCTCGCGTTCGACCTCCTGGACCCGGCGGGGATAGGCGCCGACCGTCACGACAAAGTCTTCACCGACCTCGGCGGCCTCGGTGATGTGCATCGCCAGTTCGACTGTCCTGTCGGTCTCGGCGAGCTGTGCGTCGGCGCTGAACTCCCCGGCAGTGGTCTCCTGGCCGGCGACGAGTGCGCCGTCCTCGCCGACCTGTTCGATGTTCTCGACGGACTCGAAGTTGTCCTGGACCTGCTCGGCGAGTTCGCTGCTGTCCATGTCCTCGACGGGATTGAAACTCCGTCCGAGCACCGACACCTGGGGCGTCGACAGTATTGTGAAGATGGCCGCCCGGGCACTCTCGTCGGTGGGGAGGTCCTGTTCGACGAGGTCACCGAGGTCGATCGCCTTGTCGTATTCGGCCTGCCAGTTCGTCACGACGACGTCCTGGCTCTGTCCGCCGACCTCGAAGGTCCGCTCGATGACGTCCTTCGAGACGTTCTTCTCCTCGTATCCGGTCTCCTCCAGGGTCGACCCTGGCACGGTCGCGCGCGAGGACTCGAACTCCAGGGGTTGGGTACCGATGAACGGGATCGCGCTACACCCGGCCGTCCCCGCGGCAACCCCCGCTGCCGTCGCACCGAGTAGCTCTCGTCGCGTGAACATGTTCCCCCATCTGTCGTGGGTATTTGTATATCTGGTGATTGATGTGAGCCTCCCGACATGGAAGGCTCGCCCGCTACTCTTAATGATGACTGAGCATCAGGTTGTGGGCCACCGATCAGGTTCGCGTGCTGACGTACTGTTCGGCCTGCTCCCGGTGATGGGGGTGTGGACTCGCCACTGGGCGGTGCCCGGAGACGTGTTCGAGCGTCTCCCCGAGAGCCTTCCCGTCGCTGACCGCCAGCGCCGCCGTCGTGATCGCCACGCTGCGCGAGACGCCGGCAGCGCAGTGGACGAAGACGCTCTCCCGGGACGCGAGCAGTTCGCCGCCACGTCGTGGTTCGCCATGGCGGCGTGGTCGCCGGCATCCCGGATGTCCCCGAGGTAGAGGCCTGGTTCGATACGGTTCATCGCCCGCTCAACGTTGGTGACGGACACGCATCAAAGGACGGGGCGAGGGGACCGATACCTACAGGATGCTCGGCGGCACACGGGGGAACATGGTCACCTCGAGTGCGCCAGGGAAGGTCTACCTGTTCGGGGAACACGCGGTCGTCTACGGGGAGCCCGCGGTGCCGTGTGCCATCGAGTTGCGGGCACGTGTCACCGTCGAGGAGCGCGCCACGGGGGTACGCGTCCACGCCGGGGACCTCACTCTCGATGGATTCACCGTGGAGTACGACGGCGACGTCGCCGGTCGGCCGGACGTGGACGTCGCGGACTCGCTGGTCGAGGCCGGCGTCGGCTACGTCAACGAGGCCATCGAACAGGCCCGCGAGGCGGCCGGCGCGCCGGACGCGGGCTTCGACGTCACTGTCGACAGCGAAATCCCACTCGGTGCGGGAATCGGCTCCTCGGCGGCGGTCGCGGTGGCGGCCATCGACGCCGCGACACGGGAACTGGGCACCGAATTGTCCCGCGAGGAACTGGCCGAGCGCGCCTACCGCGTCGAGTACGAGGTCCAGGACGGCCAGGCCTCCCGTGCGGACACCTTCTGCTCGACGATGGGCGGGGCCGTCCGCGTCGAGGGCGACGATTGCCGGACGCTCCCCGCGCCGGACCTGCCGTTCGTCCTCGGGTACGACGGCGGCGCGGGCGACACGGGTGCGCTCGTGGCCGGTGTTCGGGACCTGAAGGAGACCTACGACTTCGCGGGCGACACCGTGCGAGCTATCGGCGATATCGTCCGCCGCGGGGAGGACGCCCTCGCCGAGGAGGAACTCGGGGAGGTCGGACGGCTGATGAACTTCAACCACGGCCTGCTGGAGGCGCTGGGCGTCTCCTCGCGTTCGCTGGACGCGATGGTCTGGGCCGCCCGTGACGCGGGCGCGCTGGGTGCCAAACTCACCGGCGCCGGCGGTGGGGGCTGTATCGTCGCCCTCGACGACACCGCCGAAACCTCGACCGCACTCGAGTATACGCCGGGCTGTGAGGAGGCGTTCCGTGCGGAACTGGACACCGATGGCGTCCGCGTCGAAGAATGACAACCGTCCTCAAACTCGGTGGCAGCGTCGTCACGGACAAGGAGGTCCCCGAGACGGTCGACGAGGAGGCACTCGGCCGTGCGGCCGACGCCATCGCCGGGGCGCTGGCCGGCGGCTCCGTCGACCCGGGCGAACTCGTCGTCGTCCACGGCGGTGGGAGTTTCGGCCACCACCACGCCGACCGACACGGCGTCACCGACACCACGGGGAGTCACGACGCAGCAGCACTCGCGGCCATCCACGCTGCCATGGGCGAACTGAACGCCGCTGTCGTCGGGGCATTGCACGAGCGCGGTGTCGAGGCGTTGCCCGTGCGGCCCCTCTCGCTCGCACACCGCGGTGCCGTCGAAGCGCGGTCGAACGACGATACCCGGAGCCTGCGTCTTCCGACTGGGAGCGTTCCGGCCATGCTCGAGGAGGGGTTCCTGCCGGTGCTCCATGGCGACGTCGTCGTCCACGAGGGGCGGGGTGGAACCATCCTCAGCGGTGACGACATCGTCGCCGCGCTGGCGCGGTCGCTGGCCGCCGACCGGGTGGGACTGTGTTCGACGGTGCCCGGTGTGCTGGACGCCGACGGGGAGGTGATTCGGTGTGTCGACGCGCTGTCCGACGTGGCGGCCCTGGGAGACAGCGACGCGACGGACGTCACCGGCGGGATGGCCGGGAAGGTCCGGACGCTGCTGGCGTTGCCCGTGCCGGCACACGTGTTCGGCCTCGCCGACCTCCCCGTGTTTCTCTCGGGCGAGGCCGTGGGCACCGTGGTGGGTGGCGATTCGTAGCCACGGTCTGGGCCGCAACCTATTTCTACCGCCTGGCGTTAGCGAGCGACATGACAGCCGCCCGTTTCGTCGACAGTCTCAGGTACGGGGGCAAACTGGTCGGATTCCTGCTTGCGGTCGTTCTCGTGGGTGGCGCCGCCATCGTGGGTGGCGCGGCGCTTGCGGTTCCCGAGAGTCTCGGTCTCGCCGCTTCCGCGAGCACCGCCCGTCGTGTCGGGGGTCTCGCTCTCGCGTCGTTCGGCGTCCTGGCAGTGGTGATCGGAGTGGTGGCGTTCGTCCACAAACTCGTTGCAGACGCCGTCGCGAGAGGGGTGGCCCACGGCACACCGGAGCCCCCGTCCCCGACTGCGAGCGGGGCAGGCAACGCTGTGGCGGACGACGGCTCGCCGCCCGGCGCGACCGACCACGTGGACGGGGAGACGGAGGCCGAGGAGTGGTTCGAGGACCCGGCGCCGGAACCGGAGACGGGAACGACGCCGACCGAGGGTGACGCGCCACCGGCGCCCAGCGCCGCCGAAATCGCGTTCGGTTCGTCGGGCGAGGCCGAGGAGAGGGAGTCGACACCGGACGCCCCCGAGGACCCGGGTGGTGGCGTGGAGCCGTCGGCGGGTCCAACTGCGAGCGAGGCCGGGACCGTCGTGCCCGAGAGCTCGGAATCGGACGACCCGCTGGCGGACAGAGGGGAAGAGTAGAAACGCACACTTTTTATCGCCGGGCCTGCAAGCGGGATATATCCGAGCATACGGCCGTCCGAGGGACGCGGCGCGACGGCCGGCGAGCGCACTGCGCGGGACCCCGTACGGGGCAGCCCGCGCGTGACGGTGCGCTCGGGACAGAGTCGGGAGACCAGGGGTCGTGCGGCGGCCCCCCAGACGTGGCATCGGTGCCACCCGGCCTCCTGACTCGTTCCCGCGGCGCTCGCGCGCCTGCCGGCTAGCGACGCCCTCACGGGGCGGCTACCTCGGCGTGATACAATGGAAATCGAAATAGCGACAATCGGAGGCTACGAGGAGGTCGGCCGCCAGATGACCGCCGTGCGGGCCGGAGACGACGTGGTCGTCTTCGACATGGGACTGAACCTCTCGAAGGTACTGATCCACGACAACGTGGAAACCGAGCGGATGCACTCCCTGGACCTGATCGACATGGGCGCGATCCCGGACGACCGCGTCATGTCCGACCTCCAGGGTGACGTCAAGGCCATCGTGCCCACGCACGGCCACCTCGACCACATCGGCGCCATCTCGAAACTGGCCCACCGCTACGACGCGCCCGTCGTGGCGACGCCCTATACCATCGAGCTGGTCAAACAGCAGATCCAGGGCGAGGAGAAGTTCGGCGTCCAGAACGACCTCGTGAAGATGGAGGCCGGCGGCACGATGTCAATCGGCGACCGCACGGAACTGGAGTTCGTCAACGTCACCCACTCGATTATCGACGCCATCAACCCCGTCCTCCACACCCCCGAGGGTGCCATCGTCTACGGGCTGGACAAGCGGATGGATCACTCACCGGTCATCGGCGACCCCATCGACATGGACCGCTTCCGCGAGATCGGCCGCGAGGACAACGGCGTGCTCTGTTACATCGAGGACTGCACGAACGCCAACAAGAAGGGACGCACGCCCAGCGAGTCCGTGGCGCGGCGCCACCTCAAGGACGTCATCCACAGCATGGAGGACTACGACGGCGGCATCGTCGCGACGACGTTCTCCTCGCACATCGCCCGCGTGAAGTCCCTCGTCGAGTTCGCCGACGACATCGGGCGCCAGCCCGTCCTCCTGGGCCGATCCATGGAGAAGTATTCGGGCACTGCCGAGCGCCTGGACTTCGTGGAGTTCCCCGAGGACCTGGGGATGTACGGCCACCGCAAGTCCGTCGACCGCACGTTCAAGCGCATCATGAACGAGGGCAAGGAGAAGTTCCTGCCCATCGTGACGGGCCACCAGGGTGAACCCCGCGCGATGCTCACCCGGATGGGTCGCGGGGAGACGCCCTACGACCTCGAGGACGGCGACAAGGTCATCTTCTCGGCGCGGGTCATCCCCGAACCGACCAACGAGGGACAGCGCTACCAGTCCGAGCGCCTGCTCGGGATGCAGGGCGCGCGCATCTACGACGAAGTCCACGTCTCGGGCCACCTCAACCGCGAGGGCCACTACGAGATGCTCGACGCGCTCCAGCCCCAGAACGTCATCCCGGCTCACCAGGACATGAGCGGGTACGCGTCGTACGTCGACCTCGCCGAGAACCAGGGGTACAAGGTGGGCCGTGACCTGCACGTGACGCGCAACGGGAACATGATCTCGCTGGTCGAGTGACGATGGGTCGCCAGGAGGCCGTCGAGGCGGCAATCGCCAACCGGCGAGCGGTCGTCAACGATGCCATCGATGTGGACCTCCCGATGGCCCCCCCCGAACAGCTGTACAGGGCCTCGCGGTACCTGCTGAAAGCCGGCGGCAAGCGGCTCCGCCCGACGATGCTGTTGCTGGTCGCGGAGGCGCTCGCCGACGTGCAACCCCTCTCGACCGACTACCGCGAGTTCCCGGCGGCCGATGGTGCCCCCGTGGACGTCCTGACCGCCGCCCTGAGCGTCGAAATCATCCAGTCGTTCACGCTGATCCACGACGACATCATGGACGACGACGGAGTACGGCGGGGTGTGCCGGCGGTCCACGAGGCCTACAGCCTCTCGACGGCCATTCTCGCGGGCGACACACTCTATTCGACGGCCTTCGAACGGATGCTCGGGACCGGTGCCGCTCCCGACCGGTCGGTGGGGGCACTCTCCCGCCTCGCCCGGACCTGTACACAGATCTGCGAGGGCCAGTCACTCGACATGGGCTACGAGGAGCGCACGGCGGTCACCCCCGAGGAGTACCTCGAGATGATCGAACTCAAGACCGCCGTCCTGTACGCCGCGTCGGCCTCGATTCCCGCCGTGCTCCTCGGTCACGACGACGCCGTCGACCCGCTGTACGGCTACGGACTGGACGTGGGTCGTGCCTTCCAGATCCAGGACGACCTGCTCGACCTGACGACGCCGACGGAGAAACTCGGCAAACAGCGCGGGAGCGACCTCGTCGAGGACAAGCAGACGCTCGTAACCGTCCACGCCCGCCAGCAGGGCGTCGACGTCGACGGCCTCGTGACTGCCGACTCGGCCGAGGCCGTCACCGAGGCGGAAATCGAGGCGGCCGTCGAGCGCCTGGAGGCGGCGGGCAGCATCGAGTACGCCCGCGAGACTGCCCGCGAGTTCGTCGCGAGCGGCAAGGACCACCTCCAGGTCCTCCCCGACAACGAACCCAGGCGACTCCTCGACGGCATCGCCGACTACCTCATCGAGCGCGAGTACTAGAGTTTGCTCTCGGCGTCCTCGGCGAGTTCCTTCATCCGTTTGCCCACGCGGCCGGCGTCGGAGAACTCGTCCTCGCTCATCGCGTTCGCGAGAGCGTTCCCGAGAACGAACACGGCGTGTTTGTGCTCGCTCTTCGATTTGTGGACGTCCGCGGGCGTGACGTCGATCTCCTCGTAGGGCTCGAAGAGCCCGGGGTCGACCTGTTCGAGACCCCTGAAGTACTCCATGATCGTGACCATCTGTTCGTGTAACTCCAGGAGTTCGTCCTTGTGCATACACGAAATTGGGACGGAACTGGTTTAAGGGTTGCTGGGACGAACGGCCAACACACCCTGCGAGCGTGCTCATAACGATTGCTGTAGCTATTTTCCAGGTCGACCACGCGCTGTACTGCGGTCGATCCTGTAATGACTTCTGAACATCCCTATATACCGGTGGACGTAAGCAATGATACATCCACCCCGGGATCAAGAAGGGCTGAGAAGTATCAAACGTTACGTCCACCGGTGTACAGCAATCATTATCAGAAGACGTACTCGTCGTCGTGGCCCATCATCCCGTCGTCCTCGAACCCCGGGTCCTCCTCGTCGTCGACGGGCCCGCTCGTCTTGTAGGCTTTCAGTCCCGTCGAGAGAAGTTCCTCGATGGCCTCTTCGCGGTTGAGAAATTCGTCCTGCTCGACCATCTGAGCGATCTGCATCTCCAGATGTTCCGGAATCGTAATCTCTACCTTTGGCATCTCAACGTTGCACGCTTCGACTGAGGGGTATTTAAACCTGACGGGGATTGTTACTGCTCGTGAAAAATTTGACTCGGATAGCGAAAATCGATATTTTCACAAACCGTTTTTTATTTTTCGTTTCCACTATATTAGTTATACATCCGATAGTTGGTGGTCGCCGCGACGAGTCGGGCGACGGCGCGGAATCTCCCGTATAGTCAGGCTCAAAGGCCCGGACTCCCAAAGAAAGGCAGATGGAGCGAGCGCGCGGCGACGGCCGACGCCAGGAGTCGGCAGCGACGGGCGTCGTCAGGGGCCGCGAGGTGGCCACTGCGCCGATCCGGTCGTTCCTGGCGGCGGTCGGGACGCCGCGCTTTGCCTGGAGCGACGCCACGACGACCATCGCCGCCGCGGGGGACGCGGCGACAGTCCTGGCGGACGGCCCCGACCGCTTCGAGACGGTCCGGGCGGCGGCAGGGTCGCTGTTCGAGGGCATCGACGCGGAGTCGCTCCCGGACGGCGCTCGTCCCCGGCTGTACGGCGGGTTCGCGTTTCACGAGGGCCACACGGACCCGCCGGCCGGCGAGACCTGGAAGGGGTTTCCTGGCGCCACGTTCGTCCTCCCGGAACTCCAGCTCTCGTTGACTGCCGACGGAGCCTGGTTGACGGCTGCCGCGACCGGGACGGACGCCGGTCACCGCGTCGACGAGCGCCTCGACCGCTGGGAGCGACGACTGTCGACCATCCCCGAACTCGTCCGGTCGGCGACGCCCGGGATCAGTCGGGAACACCCGACACCCTCCCCCGAGGGCTGGCGGACGCAGGTGACCGACGCCGTCCGCAAGGTACGGTCTGGCGAACTCCAGAAGGTCGTCCTCGCACAGGAACTGCAGGCCGACCTCCGGGGGGCCGTCGACGTCCCCGGCGCACTGACGGACCTCGGGGAGAGCTACCCCGGCTGTTATCGCTTCCTGTTCGAACCTGACGGCGGCGGCACGTTCTTCGGGGCCACGCCCGAGCGGCTGGTGACCCTGCAGGACCGCACGGTCAGCACGGAGGCACTGGCGGGCTCGACGGGGCGGGGCGAGACCACCGACGAGGACGAGTGGCTCGCCGCCGAGTTGCGCGATAGCGAGAAGGACATCCACGAACACGAACTGGTCGTCGACGCCATCCGCGACCAGCTCGCCCGCGTGGCCGCGGACGTGACGACCGGGGCCCGGACGGTCCGGAAACTCGCCACCGTCCAGCACCTCCAGACGCCACTCCGGGCGACGCTGGCCGGCGACGAACACGTTCTCTCGCTGGTCGAGGCGCTCCACCCCACACCCGCGGTGGGCGGACTGCCACCCGACGCGGCCCTGCGGACCATCCGCGAGACGGAGACGTTCGACCGCGGGTGGTACGCCGCCCCCGTGGGCTGGTTCGACGCCGATGGCGACGGCACCTTCGCCGTGGCGATCCGGTCGGCGCTGGCGCGCGAGCGGACCGCGACCCTCTTTGCCGGCGCCGGCATCGTCGCTGACAGCGACCCCGACGTCGAGTGGGACGAACTGCAACTGAAGTACGGGCCGATGCGCGACGTCCTGAAATGACGGCGCCCAACCGTAACACGCTGTGGGCCGAAATCCTGGTCGAGGAACTCGCCGCCGCCGGCCTGGACGCCGCCTGCATCTCGCCGGGGAGTCGGTCGACGCCGCTGACTCTGGCCGTCGCCGACCATCCGGACGTGCGGGTGTTCTCGCACCTCGACGAGCGCTCGGGGGCGTTCTTCGCGCTCGGGCGGGGCCGGCGGACCGGCCAGCCGACGGCCGTCGTATGCACGTCGGGTACCGCAGCCGCGAACTTCCACCCCGCCGTGCTGGAGGCCAGCGAGGGCCGGGTGCCCCTGCTCGTGCTGACGGCCGACCGCCCGCCCGCGCTCCACGACAGCGGCGCCAACCAGACCACCGACCAGGAGCAACTCTACGGCGACGCCGTCCGCTGGTACCGCACGCTCCCGGAGCCAGAACCGGAGCCGCGGAAACTCCGCTCGCTGCGAGTCACCGCCGACCGGGCTGTCGCCGAAACGACGGGGACGCCGGCGGGACCGGTCCACCTGAACGTCCCCTTCAGGAAGCCACTCGAACCGACGCCCGTCCCGGGAGACGTCCCCGAGACACTCCCCGACGAGAGCCCGCTCGGAGTCGGTGGACGCGAGGGGCCGTTCGTGCGCACCGGCGCCGGACGGCTCGACCCCGACTCGGCCGACGTTGGCGTGCTCGCCGACGCCGTCGAGGCGGCCGACCGCGGACTCCTCGTCTGTGGCCCTGCGGACCCGACCGTGCCCGGTCCCGACTCCGGCGCACTCGAGGAGTTCGTCGCCACGACAGGCGTCCCGGTGCTCGCGGACCCGCTCTCGGGCCACCGCTTCGGGCCACACGTGCCGGACCTGCCGGTCTGTGGGGGGTACGACTCGTATCTCGACGCCGACGGCTGGCCCGACCCCGACGTCGTGCTTCGGTTCGGTGCCTCACCCACCTCGAAGGTCCTCCGGCAGTACCTCCGGGACGCCGACGCCCGCCAGGTGCTGGTCGACCCGGCGGGCGGGTGGCGCGAGGCCGAGTTCACCGCCACGGACCTCATCGTCGCCGACCCCACCCGCCTGCTGGAGCGTCTCTCCCAGGCGGTGAGCGGTGCCAATCACCGGGAGTGGCGCGACCGTTTCGTCGCGGGCGAGCGGGAGTACTGGCCGCTCGTCGAGGACGCGTGTGCGGCGTCGTTCTTCGAGGGGGCAATACTCCACGACGTCGCGCGTTACCTGCCGGACCCGGCGACGGTGTTCGTCTCGAACTCGATGCCGGTCCGGGACCTCGACCGGTTCGGGAGGCCGCGTGGCGCGGACGTGACGGCGCTGGGTAATCGGGGCGTCAGCGGTGTCGACGGCGTCACGTCGAGCGCGCTGGGTGCCGGGTCCGCGACCGAGGACCCGCTGGTGCTCGTCACGGGGGACCTTGCGTACTACCACGACATGAACGGCCTGCTCGCCCTGGCGCGGTGTGGCGTCGACGCGACGGTCGTCCTCGTCAACAACGACGGCGGGGGCATCTTCCACATGCTCCCCATCGAGGATTTCGACCCGCCCTTTACCGAGCAGTTCGTGACGCCACACGGACTCGACTTCGCGCCCACGGGCGACCTCTATGACCTGTCGTTTCGGCGCGTCGAGGGCCGGTCCGGGTTCGTCGACGCCTTCGAGACGTCCGTCGGATCGGAGGGGACGCAGGTCGTCGAGGTCCGGACGGACGCCGAGTCGAGCCACCGCACCCGCGAACGCCTGCACGAACGGGTCTGCGAGCGGCTCGGATGACGACGCAGGGTCGCGTTTACTCCCCGGACGGGTCGTACTCGTGTTCGTTCAGCGTCGAGAACAACACGTCGTCGAGAACGGCCTCGTTGGTCGCTTCGAGGACGACCGGCGGTGCGAGGTCGGCCTCGGCGGCTTCGACCCACCGCCCGAGACAGAGACACCACCGGTCGCCGGGTTCGAGGCCGGGGAATTCGAGGTTCGGCCGTGGCGTTATCAGGTCGTTGCCGCGTGCCTTGCTGAACTGGAGGAACTCCTCGGTCATCACCGCACAGACCTCGTGACGGCCCCGATCCTCCGTGAGACCTCGACAGCAGCCGTCGCGCAGGTAGCCGGTCACCGGGTCCTCGCTGCAGGGTTCGAGTTCGCCCCCGAGAACGTTCTCCTCTTCCATGGTTGTCCCTGGGACTGCCGCGTAATACGGGTAGCGGTCTCCCGAGTACACGAGGTTGGGCCGCTGCGGGCATGCACGGACCGGGGGACACACCCCAACACCCATGTGGACGGTCGAACGAGACGTGTCCATGCGCGTCATCGTCAACGCAGCGATGAGCGCGGACGGGAAACTCTCGACCCGCGAGCGCGAACAGGTCGCGATCAGCGGCCCGGAGGACTTCGAGCGGGTCGACCGTCTGCGCGCCGAGAGCGACGCCGTAATGGTCGGGGTGGGGACCGTCCTCGCGGACGACCCGAGCCTCACCGTCGACGACGCCGCCCTGCAGGAAGGGCGCACCGAACGTGGAGAGGCACCCAACCCCGCCAGGGTGGTAGCCGACTCGCGGATCCGGACACCGCCCGACGCCGCCGTTCTCGACGAGGCCGCCGGGAGCTACCTGCTGGTCAGCGAGTCCGCACCGACGGACTTCGTCTCACAGATGGAGAACGCTGGCGCGACGGTGGTCGTGGCCGGCGAGGATCGCGTCGACCTCGCGGACGCGCTTTCACACCTCGAATCCGACGGCGTCGAGCGACTGATGGTCGAGGGCGGGGGCGAACTCATCTTCTCGCTGTTCGAGTCGGGGCTGGTCGACCGGCTCTCGGTGTACGTCGGCTCGGTCGTTATCGGCGGCCGCGAGGCGCCAACGCTGGCCGACGGCGAGGGGTTCACTGCGGACTTTCCGGACCTCGAACTCACGGACGTCGAGCACCTCGACGAGGGTGTCGTCCTCGCCTACGAGGTCAGTGAGAGTGGCCCGTGACCTCGGCGTAGCTCTGCCCGAACCGTTCCTCGAAGAGGTCGAGCGTCAGCTGTTCGGCGGCCTCGAGGTCCTCGCCGACCTCGCCCTGGCTGTGGTGGACGATGCCGTGGGCCTGCTGGGCGAAACCCAGCATCGCGAGGTCCCCGACGACATTCGTGACCGACTCGTCGTCCTCTGCGAGCAGGTCCGCGATGGCGACCGGAATCTCGATCTCGTCGCTGTCCCCGTCCGACGTCAGCGTGACAGTGACTGTCTCGTCTGTCATGACTCCGGGTTGGCGACCACCACCTAAAGCGTCTGTGGACCTGTGTGCGAGACCCGAACGACCCCGCAGGGCCGTCCGCGGTTCTCATATAGTGATTGCTGTAAGTCATTGCCGGATCGACCGAACGCTGTCGTGCGGTCGTACCGGTAATGAACTCCGGCAATGTATCAATCGTCGGATTCGGCGGTCTTCGCGTCCGCCGAGGCGGCCGTCCCTGCGGGAATCCCTTCGAGGTACTCGTCGGCGTCCATCGCGGCCTTGCAGCCCATCCCGCCGGCGGTCACGGCCTGCTGGTAGTGGTGGTCGACGACGTCGCCGGCCCCGAAGATGCCCGGCACGGCGGTTTTGGTCTGCCCGCCGCCCTCGCCGCCGCGGGTCTCGATGTAGCCCGCCTCGTCCATCTCGACGCCCGTGTCTTCGAGGTACTCGGTGTTTGGGGTGTGGCCGATGGCCAGGAAGACCGCGCCGACATCGAACTCGAAGGTCTCGGTGTCGGCGTCGTCGAGGTTCTCCTTGGGGTAGCCCGCGTCGTTCTCTGCCAGGACGACGTGGTCGACGCCCTCCTCGGCCGAGCCATGGATTTCGAGAAGTTCGGTGTTGCGCATGATCTCGATCTCCTCGGCCTCGACTTTCTCCCCGACGCGGTCGACCCAGTAGTCCTCGGCGCGGAACTCCTCGCGGCGGTGGGCGATGTAGACGGTGTCGGCGAACTTCGTGAGGAAGGTGGCCTCCTCCATGGCGGCGTCGCCGCCGCCGACGACGAGCATGTCCTCGCCCCGGAAGAACGCGCCGTCGCAGGTGGCACACGTCGAGACGCCGTAGCCCATCAGGTCGTCCTCGCCCGGTACCCCGAGGGTGCGTGCGCTGGCGCCCGAGGCGGCGATGAACGCGTCACACGTGTACAGGTCGCCGTTCTTCAGTTCGACCTCGAACGGGCCGGCGTGTTCGCCCGGGCCCTCGTTTCTGGGTCGGACGTCGGCCACGACCCCGTGGTCGATCTCGGCGCCGAACTGGGTGGCCTGGTCTTTCATCTTCTGGACCAGTTCCGGCCCGCCGACGCCGTCCGGGAAGCC
>CAZUWC010000017.1:0-13482 GCA_964623935.1 uncultured Halobacteriales archaeon | reverse complement strand
CCGACGCAACGGTGCGAAGAGGACTCGGTTCGTGTGCTGGAAGAACTGGTGCTAAGTTACCACTGCCTTCCCCACGAGCACGCCATTCAAGTGTGCTTGAGGTAATCCAAGAGTAGTGGCAGTCTCGTTCGACCTCTTCGACACGCTCGTGACGGCCGACCGGCCCGACGAGCCCTGGGACGCGGCCGCCGGAACCCTCCGCGAGCGTGGCGTGGCCGTCCCCGACGACTGGGAGGCTGCCTACCGGTCCTCGCACGTCGACATCGAACGGGGGGCGGAACTCTCGCTGGTCGAACACACAGTGGCGGCACTCGCCAGCCGCGGCGTCGAGGCCGACCGCGAGGTGGTCCGCGACGCGCTGCTGGCGGCCTTCGACGGCCCGGTGACGGTGCGGGAGGGAGCGGTCGCGGCCCTCAGAGCGGCACGCGCGGCCGGCCCGGTCGGCCTCCTCTCGAACTGCAGCCTCCCGGGACTGGTCGAGCGGACGCTCGAACGGGCGGCACTGCCCGTCGAATTCGACGCCGTCGTCACCAGCGTCGGGTGTGGGTGGCGCAAACCCCACGACCGGGCTTTCGGGGCGGCCGCCGAGGCGCTCGGCGTAGCCCCGGCAGACCTGGTCCACGTCGGCGACGACCCGCGCGCCGACGGCGGCGGCCGGACCGCTGGCCTGACGGTCGTCCTCACCGACGAGGTCCCCCTCCCGGCGTTCCCCGACTGGCTGGAGGACCACCGATGACCGCCGACACGCTCGCAGCCGTCGGGACCGTCGCGGGTGCGCTCGCCCTCGACGCCGCCGTCGGCGAACCGCCACGGCGGGTCCACCCGGTCGCCTGGTTCGGCCGGGCGGTCGCACCGTTCGACGCCGAGTGGTCCCGCCCCGACCTCGTCGGTGCCAGCGTCGCCGTCGTCCTCCCGACAGTCGCGGCCGGATTTGTTGCGCTGGCCGTCCTCGCGGCCGGGCGTGCCGGACTCGCGGCCGCCGTGGCCGTCGCTGCCCTCTGGCTGTTCGTCTCGACGAGCCTCCGGCGCCTCCTCGCGCGCGTCTCCGAGGTCGTCGCGGCGAGCGAGGAGGATCCCGACCGGGCGCGCGAGCGGTTGCCCGCGTTAGTCGGCCGCGATGCCGCCGACCTGACCCCCGGCCAGATGCGCAGTGCGGCCATCGAGAGTCTCGCAGAGAACCTCGCAGACGGCCTCGTCGCGCCCCTCGGTGCCTTCGCCGCCCTCGCGGCCGCGGCGTTCCTGGCGGGCACCGGACCGGTCCCCGCACTCGCCGCGGGGGCGGCCGGGGCGGCCTGGGTCAAGGCCGTCAACACGCTCGACTCGATGCTCGGCTACCGCGCGAAACCGGTCGGTCGCGTTCCGGCGCGCCTGGACGACGCCGTCATGTGGCTGCCCGCCCGCGCGAGCGCACTCCTGGTAGCGGCCGTCGCCCGCTCGCCCGGCGCCCTCCGGGCTGCCGGTGCCTGGACCGACGAGGTCCCCTCGCCGAACTCGGGCTGGCCGATGGGAACGCTGGCGGCGGCGCTGGGCTGTCGCCTTGAGAAACCGGGGGCGTACGTCCTGAATCCGGCCGCGGGGTTGCCCGACGCCGGTCTCGCGCGCGCCGCAATCCGGCAGGTCGCCGTCGCGGGCCTGCTTGCTTACGCCGTCGCCGGCGCGACCGTGGGGGTGGCGGCGTGGTCCTGACCGCACTCCGGGGCGCCGTCGCCTTCCTCACGCGCCTGCCCGTCGGCACCGACGAGCGCGCCTGGGACGCCTTCCGGGGCCGGCCCTACGCCTTCCCGCTCGCTGGCTACGCGGTCGGCCTGCTGGTCGGACTCCCCCTGCTCGCGCCGGTCCCGGCCCCGACTGCGGCGGCGCTGTACCTCCTCGCGCTGTACCTGGTCACCGGCGTCAGCCACGCCGATGGGCTGGCCGATCTCGGCGACGCGCTCGCCGTCCACGGGGGGCACGAGGAGCGGCGGGCCGCGATGACCGACACCACCGTCGGCGTCGGGGCTGCCCTCGCGCTCGGTGTCACCCTCCTCGGCCTGGCGCTGGGTACGCTCGCGCTGGCCCGCGTCCCCCCGCCGCAGGTCCTCGGCCTCGCCGTCGCGGCCGAGGTGGGCGCGAAACTCTCGATGGCGACGCTTGCCGGCCTCGGCGAGTCGAGCCACGAGGGGCTGGGCGCGCAGGTACTCGGCGCGGGCCCGGGTGCCGTCGCGCTCGCGCTGGTCGTCGCCGCGCCCGCGGCCCTGCTCGGGTGGCCCACGCCGGCCGGCCTCGCCGCGGTCGCTGCCGGCCCGCTCGTCGCACTCGCGCTCCTGTGGTGGGCACGGACAAACCTCGGCGGTGTCAGCGGCGACGTCCTCGGAGCGAGCAACGAACTCGCCCGCGTCGCCGCGCTCCACGCGGGGGTGGTCGCGTGGACGCTCTCCTGATCTGCGGGGGCGAGGGCACCCGCCTCGACGCGCCCGTCGAGAAGCCACTCTACCCAGTCGCGGGGGAACCGATGGTCGAGCGCGTCCAGGCGGCCCTGGCCGCGAGTGCCGTCGACCGGACGTTCGTGGTCACCTCTCCCGCGACGCCGGAGACGGCACGGCACCTCCCGTGCCCGGTCATCGAGACGCCAGGCGAGGGATACGTCGCGGACCTCGACGCGGCACTGGCCGACGACCGCCTCTCGCGGCCGGTCCTGACCGTCGCGGCCGACCTGCCCGCACTCGACGCGGCCGCCGTCGACGCGGTCCTCGAGGCCGCAGACGGCGCGCTGACCGTCGCGGTCCCCGTCGGGCGCAAGCGTGCGCTCGGATTCAGCGTCGACACCGCCAGCCGCTACCACGGAACGCTGGTCGTGCCGGCGGGCATCAACGTCGTCGGCGAGGGCGAGGCCGGGGATGTCGTGCTCACCCGCGACCCGCGGTTCGCCGCGAACGTCAACAGACCCGGCGACGCCCGGGCCGCCGAGTGGATGGTTTCGGGACCATACTCGGGGCGCATCTCGGCAGATCCGACTCTGTTTTAATTTTCAGTGACAGGAAATCGAGAAGGTGGGTCTGTCACTCCGAATCGCATACACCGGCGGAAAACGGCCCAGAAAGTCAAAATTCAACCCTGTCTCGGCTCACAGCCGACCACGAGAGCGTTTACTATTGGTGTAGTTATAAAAAATGTTATGACGGTACACGTCAGTGTATCGAGTGCAGATGGACCCAGACGCTGTCGACGAGCTCGGCTCGTCCGACGGTGCGACACAGGCGTCCACAGGGGATTCGGGAACGGGATCGGACCCGGCCACCGGCAACGCGGACGGACGTGTCCACCACGGCGGAGTGTCGGACCCGCACGTGCTGGACTTCAGTGCGAACACGAACCCGACGACACCAGACGGTGTCACGCGGGTCTACGAGACTGCCCTGTCGGCCGCGCGATCGTATCCATCGGACGACTACTACGAGTACCGTGCTGCAGCCGCCGAGTACGCGGGCTGTGAGGGCCCGGAGGTGATACCGACCGCCGGGGGGCTCTCTGCCATCCGGCTCACCACCGCCACCGCCGTCGGCCCGGGAGAGGACGTGCTGGTACCGTATCCGAGCTTCGGGGAGTACGCCCGCGAAGCCCGCCTCCAGGGCGGCACCCCGGAGTTCGTGGAACACACCGACGTGCTCGAAACCGACCCGGCGCCGTACGCGCTGGTCGTGGTCTGCAACCCCAACAATCCGACCGGCGACGCCTACGACGCCAACCGGTTGCGCGAGTACGCCGACCGCTGTCGGCGGGCGGGGACACCCCTGCTCGTCGACGAGGCCTTCATCGGCTTCACCGAGGAACCCTCGCTGGCCGGCCACGACGGGGTGGTGGTCGCACGCTCGCTGACCAAACTCTTCGGGCTGCCCGGGCTGCGGGCTGGCTTTGCCGTCGCGACCGGCGAGTGTCAGGACCGGATCGACACCGCCCGGCAGGCCTGGGGGCTGGGCACGCCGGCGGCCAGCGTCGGCGCGCACTGCATGCGACAGGAGGAGTTCGTGGCCGAAATCCGCGAACGCGTGGCGAACGAACGCGAGCGGATGCGCCGGCGGCTCGACCAGCGGTTCGAGGTCCACCCGTCGGACGCGCCGTTCCTGTTGCTCGACGCGGGGAGCAACCAGGCCGTCGACGGAATCCGGGAGACGCTCCGCGAGCACGGCATCGCGGTCAGGGACGCCCGGACGTTCCGCGGCCTCGACCGGCACATCCGCGTGGCCGTCCGCCGCCCCCCCGAGAACGACCGCCTCCTGGGCGCGCTCGATGTGTGAGACGGCACGCGCGGCCGGCGTGTGTCGACTCGCACTCTCCGGGCGGTGGCTCGCGACCGGACCGGGCGGGGGCTACCACGACGCCGACGCCGCCCACATCGTCTCGGTCCCGGAGGGGTTCGACCGGACCGACCTGGCAGCCTACGCCGCCGACCGTCTCGACGCCGCGGGCTTCGAGGGCGGTGGCCCGACGCTGCTGACCGGTGTCGACATCGAACACGCCCGCGGCGCCCGCGCCGGCCCGGTCACGGTCCTCGCCACCGCCGGCGTCTCGAACCCGGCGCGGCTTCCCGTCCATCCGGAGGGTTCGCTGGACGGTGACGGAGCGAGCGAGACTGCCGGGTCGCGACCCGCCGGGACGATCAATCTGCTGGTCGCCACGACGCGGGCGCTCTCCGAGGGCACGCTCGCGACGCTGCTCGGGACGGCCGTCGAGGCCAAGACCGCAACCGTGGTGGCGGCGACCGGATTCTCTGGGACGACCACCGACGCCGTCGCCGTGGGTTCCGACTCCGCCGGGGAACCGGCCGACTTCGCGGGCAGCGCGACCGACGTCGGCGCGGCGGCCCGGGTCTGTGTTCGGGAGGCCGTGCTGGCTGCCCTCGACGCACGGGACGGCGACCTGCCCGAGAGGGTCGTTGACGCCGAGCACGGGGTGGTGACGGGTGGGCGTGCCGACGTGTTCGAACCATAGAGAATACGCGGCGTGCTCGTCGGCAAACGACGACGTAGCTACTCGCTTCCGCCGTCGGTGACAGGTTCGTCAACCTGCTCTTGGAGGAAAGCAGCAGCGTCGTAGTCGTCCGGAGAGCCACCAAGGTCCTTGGCGAGTGCCTCGCGTATCTCCTCGCGCTGCTCGTGCATCTGTTTGCGAAGCGCCTCGATATCCGCCTCGTCTACCGGATTCCGTGCCATTCTTCGAACCGTTCGATAAAGTGTTGGACGTTCTCCGCTAAATGGTCTTCGGCGAAGTCAAGTGCGACACCCGCTGGCATCGGCGGCGCGACGTACTCTGTACGGTACTTTTCGCCGTCACGATACACGTCGATATGGATTCCTTCCTCGGTCACGTCGTGACTCTGGTCCCCGCCGGTGTCGTGGTCGTATCGAACGACTGGTGTCCACTCGCCGTTCTGGTCGTACTCCAGCTGAACCACGAATCGGGTGACGGTACCACGGTCGTGGGTATAGCCGAGTCGCCGCCTGACTGCCGCGCCCGTCCGGGCGACATACTCCTGATCGTACTCTCGTGGACCCCCTGTCATTCTTCTCTCCGCCGAGGAAGAGTTTGGTTACCTGCACCCTCCCCCGTCGTGCAACAGGGTGCCGTTGCACTGGCTGAAAAAGTCACGTATCCGCCACCTGATACAACAGCTATTTGCGTCACTCACCGCTACGTGTCGTATCCGACGATGCCAGACGATTCCGGCGACGCCGTCGAACCACAGCCCATCGAGCCCTCGGCACCCGAGGAGTTCGGTCTCGTGCAGGTCTGGTGGGGCGACGGGAAGGGCAAGACGTCGGCGGCCCTGGGAATGGCCGCCCGCGCGGCGGGCCACGGCTACCGCGTCCACGTCCTCCAGTTCATGAAGGGCGGGACCGGCACCGTCGAGGACGTCCGCGGCGAGTACAACGCCATCGCCGCCCTCCCCGGACTCAGCTACGAGAACGCGGGCCACTACGGCTGGCACGGCTTCCTCGATGGCTCGGACGACGACGAACACGAGGCACAGGCACGGGGCGCGCTTGCACGGACCCGCGAACTCCTCGAGGCGGCCCGCGAGGCCGACCTCACGACGCCGTTCCCCCTCGACGGGCCCGCCGAGGAGGGCGTTCACATGCTGGTCCTCGACGAGATACTCTACGCCGCCAACCGCGGGCTGGTCGACCCCGAAGACGCTGTCGAGTTCCTGGAGGAGAAACCCGAGGACCTGGAACTCGTCCTGACGGGTGGCCACGAGCGCCCGGAGTACGTCACCGACCGGGCCGACCTCGTCACGCGCGTCGCGAAGGAGGTCCACCCAATCGACGCCGGCCAGGGCGCGCGGAAGGGCACCGAGTACTGACGATGGCCGAGGAGGGCTCCGACCGGGACCGGGAGGGCGACCACACCGGCGACACCGCGGCGACGATACTGGTCGCCGGGACGGCCAGCCACGTCGGCAAGAGCACCGTCGCCGCCGGGCTGTGTCGGCTGCTCGCGGACCGGGGCGTCGACGTCGCGCCGTACAAGGCACAGAACATGAGCAACAACGCCCGCGCGGTACCGGGCGGAGAGATCGGCGTCTCCCAGTACGTCCAGGCCCGCGCGGCCCGCGTGCCCGCGACGGTGGACGTGAACCCCGTGCTGCTGAAACCCCGCGGCGAGGGCGAGTCCCAGCTCGTCCTCCAGGGCGAAGCCGTCGGCCACTACGGCGCCGACGAGTACTACGAGCACCACTGGGAGGAGGCGGTCGCAACGGCCCGCGAGTCCCACCGGCGCCTCGCCCGCGAACACGACGTCATCGTCGCCGAGGGCGCCGGGGCCATCGCCGAGCCGAACCTGCTGGAGCGGGACCTGGCGAACGTCGAGACGGCTCGCTTCGCCGACGCCGAGATACTGCTCGTCGCGGACATCGAGCGGGGCGGCGTCTTCGCCAGCCTCGTGGGCGCCCTCGAACTGGTGCCCGACGACCTGCGCGAGCGTATCGTCGGCGCGGTCATCACGAAGTTCCGCGGCCGGCGGTCCATCCTCGACCCCGGCCTGGCCGACTTCGAGGCGCGGACCGGCGTGCCGGTGCTCGGTGTCGTCCCCCACGACGATCCAGGCCTCCCCGAGGAGGATAGCGTCGCCCTGCCCCCCGAGGGCGAACGCGCAGTCCGCGGAACCGACGACGGGGTTCCCGAATCGGCGGCCGTGACTGTCGCAGTCCCGCGCGTCCCGCGAATCTCGAACTTCACCGACTTCGGCCCGCTTGCCCGCGAACCCGGCCTCCGGGTGGCCTACGTTCCGCTGGACGCACCGCTCGACGCGGACGCCGTGGTCCTGCCGGGCACGAAGAACACCGTCGACGACCTGCTGGCGCTCCGCGAGACCGGCATGGCCGACCGCATCCGTACCTTCGACGGACCGGTCGTCGGTCTCTGTGGCGGTTACCAGATGCTCGGCGAGCGCATCACGAACGCTGCCCTCGAAAGCGTCGGCGACGACGACGAGGTCACAGGGCTGGGGATGCTCCCCGTCGAGACACGCTTCGAGGCCGACAAGCACGTCGAACCGGTCACCCGCGAGATATCGGGCGTCGGACCGCTCGCGGGCGCGACTGGAACGGTATCGGGCTACGAGATACACATGGGTCGGACTCGCATGACCGGCGATGCTGTCCGTCCGTTTCCCGGCGGCGGTGCCGCGACCGACCGCGTGCTCGGCACATACCTCCACGGCCTCTTCGAGAACGACGCGGTCCGGCAGGCGTTCGTCTCCAACGTCGCCGCTGTAGCTGGTCGAGAAAAATCACCTTCGAAGGATACAATCCTCGAAGATGCCCGTTCGTCACCTTACGACCGGGCCGCCAACCTGTTGCGCGAACACGTCGACGTCGACAGCCTCGACGCCGTCTCGTCTGCCCCTCGATGAAAGCAGAGTGAACTGTCACACTCAGAGATAGGAGAGTTTATACGGGAGAGCGCAGGAAGGACCGACATGGTGGAGGCGTTCGCGGTCGCCAGCGGGAAGGGGGGGACCGGCAAGACCACGAGCACGCTCGCACTGGGGATGGCACTGGCCGGGGAGTACGACGTGACGGTCGTCGACGCCGACACCGGGATGGCGAACGTCCTCTTTCACGCGGGCCTGGCCGACGTCGAGACGACGCTGCACGACGTGCTCGCGGGTGAGGCGCCCCCGCGGGCCGCGGTCTACGAGCGCTTCGGCATGGACGTCGTCCCCTGTGGGACGTCGCTTGCGGGCTTCCGGGACGCGGACCCGGCGCGCCTGCGGGAGGTGGTGGCGACGCTGGCGGCCGACACGGACGTCATCCTGCTGGACTCGGCGGCCGCGCTCGGCAGTCGTGCCGCGGTGTTGCCGGTGGTGCTGGCCGACCGGGTCGTGGTGGTGCTCCAGCCGACCATCCCCTCGCTGTCGGACGGGCTGAAAGTCCAGGAGTACGCGGCGACCTACGACACCGGCGTCGCGGGGCTGGTGTTCAACCGCGTCACCCCCGACGAGGACATCGAGGCCATCGCGTCGAAGGCCGAGCGGTACTTCGAGGGCGAGACGCTCGCGACGGTTCCCGAGAGCGACATCGTGCGTGCGGCCAGGCGCGCGGGTGAACCGCTGCTTGCACACGCGCCCGACTCCGAGGCCGCACGGGCCTACCGGGAGGCCGCCGACGCGCTGGACGTGCGGCCGGGCACCTCGGCGGCCGTCGCGGACCGCTTCCGGAGCGCGGTCGTCCCCGAGGAGCGATGAAACTCCCGCGCGGCCGACTGGTCCGACAGCGCGTTATCGCGGACCCCGCGACCGCTCTCGAACGGGCCCTCGACGCGGATCTGACGGGCTACGCCCGCCTGGAGTCCCAGGACGCCCTCTTGCTGGACGCCGAGGGCGTCGGGGTCCTCACGTTCGAGTCGGGCGTGCCAGTCGCGGCCTACCACACCGGGACGGACAACGCCGGGCCGGACGCGCTTGCGGACATCGCCGTCGCCGGCCCCTACCGGCTGGAACTGTACGAACTGGCCGCCGACGCACTCGATCCGGTCCACGGCGCAGAGGCGTTCCGGGTCGGGCCTGGCACGCCCGCCGAGCGCCTCGCCGGCGACGCGGACCTGGCCTCCCGGACCAGGGACGCGGCACCGGCCGAGCGGATCGAGCGCGAGTCCGCGCCCGAGGAGGGGACCAGCGCCGTCGAGGCCTTCCTGGACGACGAGGAACGCATCGCGGAGATTCGCGAGCGCGCACGCGAGGAGGCCGAACAGCGCGCCGCCGAGTGGGACTTCGCGTGACCGGCCCGTGTGGGGCCCACGAGGCAGTTCCGGTCCTGTCGGGACCCCAGGACAGCGAGTGGCGGTCGGTCCGGGTCCTGGAGACGGAGTCAGTTAAACTCCTCGCCGCCTCGCCGGGAGTGCAACCCTGCGGGGGCCTATTATGCCCCGGGGAGCGAACCCACAGTCGCTATGTCATCGAAAGACCCTCCAGCCCTCACGCGGCGACAGCAGTACGCCGCGGTCGTGCTGGCGGCAGTGGTGGTCGGCGCCGCGTTCGCGCCGACAGTCTACGGGGCCACAGACAGCTCCCCGGACACCGTCGCCGTCGTCACGATCGAGGGACCAGTGGTCGGATCGACCGCGGACAACGTCGAAGACGAACTCCGCGAGATACGCGCCAACGAGTCGGTCAAGGCGGTGGTGCTGAAGATCGACACGCCCGGCGGCGCGCCCGCAGCCAGCGAGCGGATGTACACCTCCATCCAGCGGACCAGCGAGGAGATGCCGGTGATCGCGAGCGTCCAGGGTGCCAGCGCATCGGGCGGGTACTACGCGATGTTGCCCGCCGACGAGATCTACGTGCTTCCCACCTCGATCACGGGGAGCGTCGGGCTCGCCGCCCGGGCGCCCGACACCGACCCGCCCGTCGAGGGCCCGAGCGGTCCCGACAAGCGCGGCAGCAACCCGATCGAGCAGTGGGCGTTCCAGGATACACTCGCGGACGTCTTCATCACCACGGTCATGGAACAGCGCGGTGAGGAGATCGAGCTCTCCCGCGAGGAGGTCGCCGAGGCGGACGTCTACCTCGGCGTCACGGCCGTCGAGAACGGCCTTGCCGACGAGATCGGCGACATCGACGCCGCGATCCAGGAGGCCGCCGACCGTGCCGGCCTCGAGGACTACGCGGTCGAGGAGCGCGACACCAGCGTCCGCTTCTTCCCGTTCCTGTTCAAGACCGACGACGAACTCGTCGTCGCCTACGACGAGAGTCCCGGCTACGGCGAGGTCGAGACTCTCGAACACGCGATGGTCTACGAGGAGGCGGTCCCGCACGTCGACACCGTCGACGAGTTCACGCGCAGCGAGGTGGCGACCCTGACCGAGGAGGACGGGGCCGAAGCCGCGACACAGGGAGGTGAGGGCCGATGAAGAACGCACTCGCACTCGCCGGGACGTTCGTCGTCGTGCTCGGCCTCGTGCTCGGCGTCGCGGCAGTCGCACCGACGGTCACCGGCGACACGCCCGAGCAGTCGATGCCCGACATCGAGAACCCGCAGTACAGCGACGAGGACCTGCTGGCAGACGACAGCCCCGGCGAGGCCGACGTGACGATGGACGCCGACGCGGAGAACCAGACCATCGTGATCGACCCCGGCATCGAACCCGGCCCGGACCGGCCACGTCGGGTGCCGTTCTTCTTCCGGGCACTCGGCCCGGAGACCACCGAACGGGACGTGATGCCGCTGGTCAACACCCTCGTCGAGAACGGCCACAACGTCCGGATCTACACGCCCGAGGAGGGCCGCGAGCGACCGGGGCCGCGCGGCCCGGGTAGCGAGGAGGAGCAGCTCTCGCCGGTCGGCGAGGAACTCGCTGACGCCGACGCGTTCGTGACCTTCCGGACCGACTACAGCGACGAGGCACTCGAGGACATCGAGACGTTCGCCAGCGAGGACGGCCGTGTGCTCGTCGCCACCGAACCCGACGACGCCTTCGAGGAGCCGGGCGGCGCGAGCCTGGACTCCGCGCTGGGCGTGACCGACCGACCGGGCTACGTCTACAACCTCGAGGACAACGACCTCAACTACCAGCGCATCTACGCCGAGCCGACCGGCGACGCCACGGTCACCGAGGGTGTCGACCGCGTCGTCTTCCCGACGGCCGCACCCGTCGCTGCGGCCGGCACCGCTGACGGCACACTCACCCCCACCGAGGGAGCGGAACTCTCGACGACCCGCGCCGGGACCGACGCGCCGGTGCTGGTCCAGCGCGAGAACGTCGTGATGGTCGGCGACACCGACTTCCTCGTGCCCGAGAACACCCAGCGTGCGGACACCGACGTCCTGGTCGGCAACCTCGCTGACTTCCTCGTGACGAACGACCGGGATCCCAGCGAGCAGGCGCCCAGCCCGCCCGAACCCGAGCAAGAGGGACCGCCGGGACCGAGGCGACCGGACGGTGGCGATCGGCCCCCGGAACCCGACTCGGGACCGACGCCCACCCCGACACCGGTGGAGTAGCCCGCCACGACCATCCGACGCCCGGGATAGAGCAGACGCCGCCCGGTGCTGTCCTGTCGACGCATCAGGGCGTGAACTATTAGCGTCTGACGCCCGTCCCGGTGGTATGGGCCGCAACATGCTCGTCGACGGCGAGTGGCGCGTCGACGTCGAACCCTCGACGGACGAGGACGGCGCGTTCGACCGCGCCGAGACGACCTTCCGCGAGCGGGTCCGCGACGACCCCGACGCGCGCTTTCGCCCGGAAGCCGGCCGGTACCACCTGTACGTCGCGCGCAACTGTCCCTGGGCACACGGCGCCGCCCTCGTCCGGCGGCTGGCCGGCCTGACCGACGCCGTCACGATGGACGTCGTCGACCCCTGGCGCGAGTCTGAGGGCTGGGAGTTCTCGCCGGAGAAAGAGGGCTGTACGCCCGACACCGTCAACGACTGTGCGTATCTCCGGGATGTCTACCGGAAAGCCGACCCCGAGTTCACCGGCCGCGTGACCGTGCCGGTCCTGTGGGACAGGCGCGAGGAGACCGTCGTCAACAACGAGTCCATCGAGATCATGCGGCAGTTCGCGGCCGCGTTCGACGACGTCGGCGCGGACGGCGTCGACCTCTACCCGGAGGGACACCGCGAGGCGATCGACCGGATTATCGAGGACATCTACGATCCCATCAACAACGGCGTCTACCGGGCGGGCTTCGCCGAGACGCAGGCCGCCTACGACGAGGCCGTGACTGATCTCTTCGAGGCACTCGACCACTGGGAGTCGGTGCTCGCGGACCGGCGGTACCTGGCGGGGGACCGCCTGACGCTCGCGGACCTGCGCCTGTTCCCGACGCTCGTCCGGTTCGATACCGCCTACCACACCGCGTTCAAGTGTGACCGGCAGTACCTCTACCAGTACGAGCACCTCTGGCCGTACCTCCGGGACGTCTACGGGACGCCCGGTGTCGCCGAGACGGTCGTCATGGACCACATCAGGGACCAGGGCTACTTCCAGGGGGAGGTCACACCGGTCGGCCCGGACCTCGACTTCGAGGCACCCCACGACCGCGACCGCCTGTCCGGCGAGCGACCGGCGGTGTCACGGTATACCGGTGGACGTAACGTTTGATACTTCTTGGCCCTTCTCTGTACCGGGCTGAATGTATCATTGCTTACGTCCACCGGTAGAGTCCCGGCGGTCGCTCCCCTTATGTGGGTGTAGACCCGACTGCACAGACACGTGTGACGGACCCGTTGCCGGACTCTGTCGGGGGATTTATCGACCGACTCGACCCGTCGGAGAAGACGCTGCTGGTGGTCAACCGCTCGCGGCCGGAGCCACTCGCGAACCTGCTCGAACGCGGCCTGGACGACCAGCCGGTCGCGGTCGTCGACCGACACCTCCCCGAGGGGGTCGAGGACTTGGTGTGTCTCGTCGACGACGGCGCGGTCGTCGCGACTTCGCCGCTCGCCCGTCTGGAGGAGTCGTTCCTGCTGGTCAACGCCGACCGCTACCGGACCGGTACCCACGGGGTCGACGACGGAACGTTCCCGGACGTCCTGACCGGCCTCGACGGCGTCGAGTTCACCGTCCGGGGCTACCCCGAGTCCGCCAAGGAGAAGCTCCTCCTGATACTCATCTCGCGGTTCATCGAGTTCCGCGCGCTCGAGGCGGGTGCGGGCACGCACCGCGCGACCTTCCAGCGCCTCTCCCGGCTGGACGACGAACTCGGCACCCGGACCGTCTACGAGTGGCTGGCCGACAGCGGCGTCGAGACCCACGTCTACGGCGTCGCCGACGATCCCGCCGCTGTCGCCGACATGGACGTGACCGTCCACACGGGCGACCACCATACGTACCGCCGCTCGTGGGTCGTGCTCTTCAGGCCGCCCGACGGCCGTGCGGGCGAGCACGCCGCGCTGGTCGCCGTCGAGACCGGCCCCAACGTCTGGCGGGGCTCCTGGAGCTACGACCCCGACTTCGTTTCCGACGTGGAACGGTACCTCCGGACGCGTTTCTGATCGCC
>CAZUWC010000016.1:0-13928 GCA_964623935.1 uncultured Halobacteriales archaeon | reverse complement strand
GACCGGGACACTCTCCGGACTGTCCGGCTGATACGGTCGTGCGTAACCAAGTTCATACTGTCGGCTATAAGCCCGTGAGCAGTTTCGCCCCACCCGGGGCGCGAAATCGCTCACGAAGTTATAGCCGACAGTATCAGCAGTCCCGGTGAGAAACGGTGTTTCGGACCACGCAGACGGCCTCCTGTTTCGTGGGAGCGAAAAGAATTATACCGGTCGACGTAACGTTTGATACTTCTCAGCCCTTCTTGCTCCCGGACTGAATGTATCATTGCTTACGTCGACCGGTATACGCACGACCGTATGAAACCGCGGTCAGACCAGCAGGTTCGCGGCCCAGTAGCCGCCGTAGACGACAAGCAACAGCCCCCCTTCCCAGCGGCCAACGCGACCGCGGTACAGCGTCCCGACGACCAGTCCGAGGGCGACGAGCAGGAACGGCCAGTGGACGGTCACTCCGTTTCGTGGGTCTCGACGGCCTGTACGCCTTCTCCCCGCGACTCGACGTCCGCAAGAGCAGCCTCGAAGTGGTCCGCCGTGACGACGATTTCCTCGATGTCCCCGTCGCCGCCCGCGTCGACGAACTCCCGCACTGCAGCGGCTGCCGCCTCCCGGCAGACCGCCTCGATGTCCGCCCCGACGTAGCCCGCGGTGCGCGCCACGAGTTCCTCGAGGTCGACGTTCTCGGCGAGTGGGCGTCCCGCGGTGTGGATGGCGAGAATCTCCCGGCGGCCGGCCTCGTCGGGGACGCCGACGTGGACCTGCCGGTCGAACCGGCCCGGCCGCAGGAGGGCGTCGTCGACCAGTTCCCGGCGGTTCGTCGTCGCGACGACGACCACGTCCTCCAGTGCCTCCAGCCCGTCGAGTTCGGTCAGCAGTTGCGAGACGACGCGCTCCCCGACACCGGAGTCGCCCGCGCCCCGCCCCCGCTCGCTCGCGAGCGCGTCGATCTCGTCGAAGAAGACCACTGTCGGGGCGTTCTCCCGTGCCTTCGCGAACACCTCGCGGACGCTGCCCTCGCTCTCCCCGACGTACTTGTCGAGCAACTCCGGGCCCTTCACGGAGATGAAGTTGCTCTCGGCCTCGTTGGCGACGGCCTTGGCCAGCAGCGTCTTGCCCGTCCCCGGCGGCCCGTACAACAGCACGCCCTTTGCGGGCTGGAGGGCGACGCGCTCGAAGGCCTCTGGATACGCGAGGGGCCACTCGATGGTCTCCTGGAGCTGGCGGGTTGCCTCGGGGAGGCCGCCGACGTCGTCCCACGAGACGTCGGGCACCTCGACGAACACCTCCCGGAGCGCGGAGGGTTCGATGCCCGTCAGCGCCGCCTCGACGTCCGCGGCGGTCACCTCGATGTCGTCTAGCGTCCCGGGTGGCACGGGCTCGGCGGGGTCCGACTGGACGCGCCGCAGCGCCCGGAGCGCGCTCTCGCGGACGAGGTTCGCCAGGTCCGCGCCGACGAACCCGTGGGTGCGGTCCGCGACGTCCGCGAAGTCGACGTCCCCGGCAAGGGGCACATCGCGGGCGTGGATCCGGAGAATCTCCTCGCGGCCGTCGCGGTCGGGGACCCCGATCTCGATCTCCCGGTCGAACCGGCCGGGCCGGCGCAACGCGGGGTCGACGGCGTCGATCCGGTTCGTGGTCCCGACCACGACGACCCGGTCGTCGGTCGCCAGCCCGTCCAGCAGCGCGAGCAACTGGGCGACCACCCGGCTCCCGGGGTCGCCCCCCTCCTCTCGCTTCCCGGCCAGCGAATCGAGTTCCTCGACGAAGACGATCGCCGGCGCGTCCTCCCGCGCGCGGTCGAAGGTAGCCCGCAGGCGTTCCTCGGTCTCGCCGTAGTACTTCGAGGTGATGGCGGGCCCGGAGATGGTCTCGAAGGCGACGCCCGTCTCGTTTGCCAGCGCCCTCGTGATCAGGCTCTTGCCGGTCCCCGGCGGGCCATAGAGGAGCACACCAGCGGGCGCGTCGACACCCATGTGCTCGAAGACGCCGGGATCACGGAGCGGCCGTTCGACGGTCTCCCGGACCCGGGCGAGTTCGTCGGCCAGGCCCCCCACGTCGTCGTAGGTGGGCCCGCCGGGCCGGTCCTCCGGCCGCCCGCCCGCGAGCGCTTCTACTTCGTCGTCGGTCGGGTCGCTGTCGAAGGTGACGCGGGTCGCGTCCGTCACGACCGCCGGGCCCGCGGGGTCGGTGTCGAGAACGCGAACCGGGAACTGGTGGCGCGAATCGGCGGTGTGCTGTGTGTCGTCGGTGCCGGTCGGGGCCGGCGCGACGGTCACCCGCTGGCCGGCGACCACGACCCGCTCGGCGAGTCCGTCGCGCACCGAGAGGGATCCCTCGTCGAAGGCGCCGCCGGGTGCCGCGAGCGTCACGCGCTCGGCGGGTCTCGCCTCCGCGGGTTCGACCGTCACCGTCTCGCCGACGCTCGCGCCGATCGACCGCCGGAGGGCACTGTCGACCCGGACCGTCTCGCCGTCGGTTCGCCCGCGGTCCTCGACCTGCACGCGCGCCGCCGCCTCCCCGTCCGGACCGGTCACGCGGACGACCCCATCCGCCTCGAGACCGAGGTCGGCGCTCGTCTCCCCGGCGAGTACGGCGACCCCCTCGCCCGCGTCGCCGCTGGCGACCGGTTTGACCGTCAGTTCCATACCCCACCATACCCCGGGACTGTGGTCAATCTTGCCCCGGAGTCCCCCGGGTGTGTCACGCAAACGGACGAGTGTCGGGCGAACACACCCAAACGATTTGACTGAATGGGAAATGTTTAACTGTTTATCATCCCATCTTACCCGTGGCCCATGCCAGAGACACCCAAGCCGCAGGTGACAACTCGGGAACGACGGGAACTGTCGGAGAGCCTGGGAATCGACGACGCCGGGGAGGCCGCGACGGTCAGCGACCTCGGGGACGCGGTAGACGCCGAGACCGGCGAGACGTTCCGGTCGGTCCGCCGGGCGGTCCGCGAGGACCTCTCGGGCGAGCTCGACGCGGACCTGCTCGACCGGGCAATCGGCGAGACGGAAGCCCGGATGGAGAACGTCTCCGAACTCCGGGAGGCCGGCGTCCCGGACGGCGAGACGGAGGCCGAGGAGCTCTACCGGGAACTCATCGAACCGGCTTGGGAACTGTACGACCATCTGGCCGACGTGGGCTTTTTCGAGAGCCTGGAGGCGAACCTGCCCGCGTTCACGGAGGAGGCCATCGAGACCACAGCCGAACAGCTGGTCGCGTCGGAGGCGCTGATGGAGTCGCTGTCGACCCTCGGGTTCGACGACCACGAGCGGACGGTGTTGCTGTTGAACGTCGTCAACAACAAGACGCGGCTCTCGCGGTGGGTGCCCACCCGGGACATCCCGGAGGGCGTCGAGTTCGACGTCGAGTACATCCCACCGCTGCACCAGCGGTCGATGGGCGGGGCCCTGCTGTGGGTCAACGCCCTGGACGACCACCTCTGGCAGAAGGAGATCCTCGTCACAGAGGAGATTCTGGACGACTCCTTCTGGTACACGAAGGCGACCCTGGCCGGGCTGTACGCGTTCATGCGCGGCGTCCGGGCGATTGCGGACGAGGACGACGACCTCTCCGACGCCGAGACGACCGCCGCGCTGATCGGCGGCTCGGCGGTCGCCATCGTCAACCAGGAGGAGATGATGAAGGACGTCTTCTGGATCAACGAAGACGACCGCGCCCCATCCCCAGCACGATAAACCATGGCTACAGAAGAAAACAAGGCAGTCAAGGCGGCAAAGGAAACGGTCACTGAAGAGACAGAACTCGGGTATCAGGTGTTCAACGCACCGGACGAACCCATCCTCGACCAGCACGACACGGACCGAATCCCGCGGTTCGACGTCACACAGGAGATGCTCGACGAGGCCGGCGAGGACCCCGAGAGCTGGCTGATGTTCGGGAAGAACTACGAGAACCACCGGTACGTCCCCAACGAGGTCATCACCAAGGACAACGTCGACGACCTCACGCTGGAGTACCAGATGGAGGTCGGGGCCAACTCCAGCATGGAGGGCAGCCCGGTCATCGTGCCGGGCGACCCGCCCATCATGTACCAGACCAACGGCCCGAGCCACGTCAAGGCCATCGACGCCCGCGAGGGCGAGATCCTGTGGGCCTACACCTACCCCGCCCCCGAGGACGCGGTGCTGTGCTGTGACGACAACAACCGCGGCGTGGGTGTCTGGGAGGACAAGCTCTACCTCACCACGCTCGATTCGGGCGTCCAGTGTCTGGACCGCTACACCGGCGAGGAAATCTGGTTCGAGACCACCGCCGACTACCACGACGGCTACTCGGCGACCTGGGCGCCGATCATCCACGACGGCGTCGTTTTCACGGGCAGCGCCGGCGGCGAGTACGGCGTCCGCGGGTTCCACTGTGCGTTCGACGCCGAGACCGGCGAGGAACTCTGGCGGATGCACACCTGTCCCGAGGGCGAGTGGGTCGGCGAGAGTTACAAGATCTCGGGCGGCACCAACTGGATGACGCCGACGTTCGACACCGAACGGGAGACGCTGTACATGGCCGTCGGCAATCCCAGTCCGGACTTCAACGGCACGGTACGGCCGGGCCCGAACCGCAACACCTGCGGGACGCTCGCGATCGACATCGACGACGGGTCCGTCGAGTGGGCCCACCAGGAGTCCCAGCACGACATCTGGGACTACGACTCGGCCAACCAGCGGTTGCTCATCCGCGACGCCGAGGTCGAACACCGCGACTACGAGGGCGACATCGTCTACAACGCGGGCAAGACCTCCTGGGGCTACACGATGGACGCCGACACGGGCGAACTGCTGGAGCGGTCGGAGCCGCTCACCCAGCAGATCAACTTCCGGCACATGGTGCCCCACGTCGAGGACGAGCGCAACTACGTGATGCTGCCCGGCCTGCTGGGCGGCGTCGACTGGCAGCCACCCACGTACTGCCCGGCGACGGGGCTGGCCTACCACAAGACGCTGAACACGCCACACGAGGCGGCCTGGCGCGACGAGGAACACAACCCGCCCGAGAAGTTCTGGGGCGGCATCGTCGACGTCGAACCCGACGAGGAGGATATCCCCGACGACTACAACGGCCACATCAGCGCCATCTGTGCCGTCGACCCGACGACGGGGCAGGTCGAGTGGCGTGACTGGATCGACAGCGACCGCTACCTCTGGGGCGGCACGATGTCGACCGCCAGCGGCCTCGTGTTCGCCGGCACGCAGAACGGCGACATGATCGCCTACGACGGCGAGACCGGCGACCGCCTCTGGGAGTACGACCTCTCGGACAAGGCCATCGCCGGCGACCCCGTCTCGTGGTACGACCCCGGCGCCGAGAAGCAGTACGTCGCCATCCAGGTCGGCGGCAGCGGCTTCGTCGGTCGCGGCCCGCGCGGCGACACCCTCTCGGTGTTCTCGCTCGAGGCCTGAACACCGCGTGGGAACTCCCCGCGCTTAAGTACACTCGTTCCATTTATACGCAGAATGACCGAGAGTGAGTCTCTCAAGCGCGCCGTGGAGGCCGACCCGGGAGCCCTGGAGCAACGCTTCGACGAGGTGCGGCGCAACCTCGACTCCGGGGACCCCCGCGAGCGCATGGACGCCGGCCGGGCGCTGCGGGAGGCCGCGAAACAGGACCCGTCGCTGGTCGAACCCCACCGCGAACTGTTGTGCTCGTTGCTCTCGGACAGCAACGACTCGATCAAACTGTCGGCGGCGGTCGGCCTCGCCGAACTGGCCACGCACGACCCCGAGACCATCGCCGGGGCCGTCCCCGAGTTGGCCGAGATGCTCGCGGAGGCCCACGCGCCGGCCATCGAGGAGGCGACCATACGGGCGCTCAAGCGGGTGGGCCAGTGGTCGCCGGCGGCCGTCGCCGACGCGGACGACATCGTGGCGACGGAACTCCACGAGGCGACGCCGCCGATCCGGGTGGTCGTCGTCAGCTTCTTCGTCGACGCCGTCGTCGCCGACCCCTCGCAGTTCCCGGAGACGGTCGGCGCGATGGAGGCCGCACTCCTCGAAGACGATCTCGAATCCGTCCGGAAACACGCCGCCGTCGCACTCTCGGAGGTCGCCGAGGCCGACCCGTCGGCGCTCTCGGACCCCGAGTCGGTCGTGGCGGCCGTCGAGGCGATGGCCGCGAAGGAACGTGCCAAACCCATGTACGAGGGCGAGTCCGTGGGCGACGCCGCGACCCACCTGCGGGCCGTCTACGGGGACTGATAGTCCGGCGGCTCACCCCCGGTTCTGTGCGATGTCCCGGATGTAGTCGCTCTGGATGCTGTTGAAGACCAGCTGGACGTGGTCGCTCTCGGGGTAGCAGGTACAGGTCAGCCGGTAGTTCATCTCCTCGACTTCCTCCTCCTCCAGGAAGAGGTTCATGTCCATCTCGGCCTCGCCGTCGTTGAGGTAGCCCGCACACCGGGCACAGGTCCCCGAGCGACACTGGAAGGGCCACTGCATGTCGTGTTCCTCGGCGATCTGCAACAGCGTATCGCCGCGGGTCCCCTCGATGACGCCGTACCGGTCGTCGTCGAGGTCGGCAGCCGCGGCCTTCTCGAAGAGGTCCTCGTCCTCGACGTCCCAGCCGTGCTCGAGAACAGCGCGGTGGTCGAGGTACTCCAGCGTGGCCGGCCGCTGGTCCTCCTCGTCGTTCTCGTCGTCGTCCGATGCCCCCGGCCCGACCTTCGGGAGGTCAGCGTGTCCCACGGTCGATCCCTCCCGTTGCGGATCGGCGACTCGGTCGCGAGAGCGGTTCCATCGTCGGTCGTGGGTTCCTCGTCATAGCTGTCATCGTGCTTCGAGCAGTGTCGCCCGGACGCTGGTCGTCTCCCCGTCGTCGACCACGGCGGTGTCCCCGAGCACCGCCCCGCACCCGGAGCAGACGGCCTCGGCGACCAGATGGGGCTTCTGACAGCACGGGTCGACGCGGTCTTCCTCCTGGCGGACTTGACCGCCACAGGACGGACAGGCCTCAAGGCAGAGCCGCAGCCCCATCAGGACCGAGCGGCGCGTATCGCGGTCCCACTCCGCCCAGGCGTCGAGGCGCTCGGCGAGCAGGCCGGCCGCGGTCACGTCGGCCACCAGGGCTGGTTCCGACCCCCAGCGCAGCGACGCCGACTCGTCGATGACGAACGACGCCTCGCCCAGCCGCCGGGCCGACTCCCCGTCGAACGCCCCGGCCACTGCCTGGGGCTCGACTTCGTCGAGTCGGTCCATCCGCGATTGCCACGCCTCGCGGAACCCCGCGGTCGGCGAGGGTTCGTCCCCGTCGGTGACGATGCCGGCGGCGACGAGCGGGTCGTCCGCGTCTTCGTTTCCGCCAGGCGTCCCGGCCGCCCGCTCGACGGACGCTGCCCGGCGGGCCCGCACGGGTTCTTTCCCGAACGCCCGGAGCAGCCACGGCGGGAAGTACCGTTTCGTCAGCGTCGGCGTCCCCGGAACCAGGTATCCACGGAGGTAAACAGTGAGGGCGCCCGCGGCGGACGCGAGCGCGCCGACGACGGGGTGGACGGAAAGTCCGAGCACGACGCCGACGCCGCCGGCGACCAGCAGGTTCACCACCGTACAGGGGGTACAGCGGTTCTCGCCGGTGTACTCGGGGCGACGGAGTCGCGGGGGGTCGTCGAAGAGCGTCACGGCTGTCGTCGGGTGAGACCGTCGGCCGGGTGGCTCACTCGCCCTCGAGGGGGCTGCCGCGTTGCGTGACTTTCGTCGCGGGCAGTCCGGCGCGGTCGGCGTGTTCGTGGACCGCGTCCTCGCTCTCGGCGCGGTAGTGACAGAACGTGCCGACGATACCGCCCTCGTCGTCGGTCATCACCTCCGAGTCGACCCACTCGATGTCGACGCCCTCCTCCCGGAGTTCCTCCAGCGTGTTTCCGGAGGCTTCGGCGGCCTCGTCGAGTTGTTCCTGTGTGATTGCTCCGTCCAGCTCCCGCAGGATCAGGTAATCGTTCACGTCCGACATACCTGTCCGGTGCGTGTTCTGGCACGCCCGTAATACTTTCGGGTACGTGCACCCGCCGCCCCACCGCGACAGGGGCGGACAGTCCCGTCATGCCCGCCCCACCACCACGACGTAGGACTCCTCGGAGCGCCGGCGTGGCACCTCCTCGACGGCCTCGATATCGAAGCCCGCTTCCGCGAGGAGGGACTCCCAGTACGCCGCCGGTTGCCCGGCGTGTCCCTCGTGGGTGATCGGGATCTCGAAGAGTCCGACCGCGCCGCCGGGCGCGCAGACGCGGTGCAGTTCCGACAGGGTCGCTTCCGCGTCCGCCCGCGAGAGGTCGTGCAGGAGCCGACACGCCGTCGCAACGTCCTGTGAATCCGTCGCCACCGGGAGCCGCGTGGCGTCCCCGCGGAGCATCGCGGCGTCGAGGTCGGCCTCCCGGGCGTTCCGGGCCGCGAGGCCGGGACCGTTGCCGAGGACGACGCGGTCGTCGAAGACGTCAAGCCCCAGGACCCGACAGCCCCCGGGCACCAGGTCGGAAAAACCGACGATCGACCGGCCCGTCCCACAGCCGACGTCGAGCCAGCACTCCGCACCCGCGGTCGGGAGCGCCCGCGCCAGCGCCTCGTACTTGTAGCGCTCGACGACCCACGGGGCCGGCCTGAGCAGGGCGTTGAGGGCACTGGCCCCGCGGTGGGCTGCCCATCCCAGGCCCAGCAGGCCGGCCCCCCGTCGCCACCGCGATGACGAGCGAGCGAACACGAGCGCGACAGTCCCTACGAGGAGTGCCCTGCCGAGGCGCCACAATCGAACCCGCCAGTGGTACAGGCCGAAGAAGTACACGCTCTCAGGCGTCCTCGACCCGGTCGGCGTAGGCCGTGATGTCCTCGGCCCCGGTATCGACGAACTCGTTCGTCCACGTCTCGGCCGGGTCGACCGGGGCCTCGAGGAGGTCGGTCTCGGCGAGCGTCTCGCCCAGCGTCTCCCACCGCGCCGGGTCGTGGTGGCCCCAGCCCTCCTGCCGGACGGTCTCGGTGAACTGGAGGTCCTCGGCGGCGGTCTCGAACTTCAGCTGTTCGATGTCGCGCCGCCGTTCGAGGGTGGCGTTGCGGGCGATCAGCGCGTCGATTGCGGCCTCGGGGTCGTTCGTCGCGGCCGCCCAGCCCCGGGCCGTCGCACGCAGGAACGCGCGTATCTCCTCGGGCCGGTCGGCAACCATCTCCCGGTTGGTGACGAGCGTCATCCCGTAGATGTCCAGGTACTCGCCGATGGGAAGTTCGTGGGCCTTGCGGTCGTGTTCCCACTGGAGTTCCGTCCCGTTCGTGACGACACCCACAGCGGCGTCGACCTCGCCGTCGAGCAACTGGTGCTGGACGCGGTGGTGGGTGTTCGGGTCGACCGGCAGGAGGTCGACCTCGTCGGGGATGCCCGCCTCCTCCAGGAGCTGTGCGGTCAGGATGCGCGTCTTCGTCGCCGAGGGGGCGACCGTGCGGCCGGCGAGCTGTCCGGGCTCCGCCAGGGGCCCGCCGAAGACGTCAGCCAGCGTGTACACCGCGGCCGGCGTCTTGCCCGTCACCGCGGCGACGGCGAGGGGGTCGTGGCCCTCGCTGCGGACCGACAGGACCGCGCTCGCGCCAGCCAGCGCGATGTCGGACCGGCCCCGGGCGGCCTGCTCGGCTGCGAACGGCGAGCCGTGGCCCTCGATGAACTGTACCTCGAGCCCTTCCGCCTCGTAGAAGCCACGCTCGCGGGCGAGAAAGTAGGGGGCCTGGAAGCCGTTGGGCTCCCAGTTCAGCTGGAACCCGACAGTCCCGGTCATCTGTCGGGCCGGAAGGTTCCCTCGGGGATGGCCTCGACGCCCAGCGCCTCCGCGCCGGCGACGTCGAGCAGGTACTCGAAGAGGCGCTCCATCCCCGCGATGGTCTCCCCGTCCCAGTCCTCGACGACCATGTCCCGCCAGCCGTCCCGGACAGCACGGACGATTTCGGGGTCGTCGTAGGTCATCAGCTTCTCGCCGATATCCTCCCAGAGGTCGTCCTCCGCCACGAGGCGGTCGACCACGTCGCGGTAGGCGCCCCTGAACGACTCGACGGTCTCGGTGTTCTCCGCGAGGAACGACTCGCTGGTCAGGAACGTCGAGACGGGCAGGCGGTTGTCGGTCTCGGAGAGGCGCTGGACCAGTTCGGACACCGGGAACACCTCGTGGTAGGCCCCGCGCTCGGTGATCTCGGGGACGATGGGCCAGAACTGGAGGACGGCATCGACCTCGCCGTCGTGGAGCATCCGCGTGAGGCCGACCTTCGAGCCCGCTTCGACGGGCGTCGCCTCGTCGTCGGGGTCGAAGCCGTGGTACTCCCGGCAGGCCGCCCGCACGAGGATCCAGTTCTTGTCCAGCCGCCGCACCACGCCGATGCGGTGGCCGGGGAGGTCGGTCAGCCCCTCGATGTCGGTGTCGTCGGGGGCGACCAGGCCCCCCACCGTGCGGCCGTAGGGGTGGATGGCGACGATAGACGCCCCCTCGGCGCGCTCGCGGGCCGTCGAGATGTAGTCGATGTCGATGAGGTCGGCGTCGCCGTCCTGGAGGCGCGCCTCGACGGTCTCCATGCCGCCCTCCAGTTCGTCCGAGACGAGTTCCACGTCGAGGTGGAAGCCGTGCTCGTGGTCGAGCCCGAGGCGCTTGATGGTGTAGAGCATGTACCGCGGGCTGCCGTTGTGCTCGAACCGGGCGCGCATCACCGGCAGGTCCCCGGGGTCGCCGTGCACGCCGTCGAGGACGGCCTGCTGTGATTCGATGGACATCAGCCCAACCGGGCGACGATGGCCCCGATGTCGGCGTCGTCGTCGATGAGTTCGCGGCTTTTCATCCACGCCAGTTGCTCCCCGAGGTCGGCCTCGTCGGCGGGGTCGGGCGTCTCGTACTCGGGTACCGCGATGTTCTCGCGCAAGGTGTCGAGGTCGACGTCCTCGAAGAGGTCGGGAGCCACCTCCAGTTCCTCTTCGAGCATCTCCAGGTACTGGTCGCGGAAGGCGTCAGGGTCGGCGTTGATTTCGTCGACTGCGCGCTGGTAGCCCCGCATGAACGCGTCCACGTGCTCGCCCTCGATGTGGTCGGCGCCGACCACGCCCATGTGGTTCTCGTACTCCATGACGCACTGGAAGCCGAGGTGTTCTGCCAGCGTCGAGTGCGGTTCGAGCAGCGTGACGGCCGCCACCTCGCCGTCCCGGAGTGCTTCGAGACGGTTCGTCGGCATGCCGGCGTGTTCGAGCCGGACCTCGCTCGGGCTCATGTGCTCTTCCAGCGCGCGCCGGGCGGTGTACTCCTGGCCGGTACGCATGTTGACGCCGACTGGTTGGTCGGCCAGGTCGGCCGCCGTCTCGATGTCTGCCCCCGGTCGCGTGAACACCGCGTAGGGCTGGTCGGCGAAGGTTCCCTTCGCGACGATGCGGCCGTCACCCATGTCCCAGGACCGCTTGAGACTCTCCCACTTGCAGACGGGGTAGAGGTCGACCCCGTGGTCGCCGGTGAGCGTCTCTTCGGCGGGGATGTACTTCCAGTCGACGTCCGCGCGGTCCCGCTCGACCAGCTCGACGTCCAGGCCCTCCTCGGCGAAGTACCCGCGCTCGCTCGCGACCCGCTGGGGGAGCATGAACGAGAACGGGAGATGGAACAGTCTGATCGTGTCTCCCATGTCTAGAGGCGGGTAGTGTGCAATCCATTTAAAAATACCGAGGAAACCTTTTTATGCGAACGCCCGATTCTTCACCAGACGAGCGATGGAGCGAGTCACCGAACGGGACAGAGAGCCCGAGGAGGTCAGCGACGGGGTACACCTCGCCGACCTCGCGACCGGCGAGCGCGTCTGCATGAAACACTGGCGGGTCGAGCCCGGCGAGACGCTCCCGGTGCATCGCCACGACAACGAACAGGTCGGGTACGTGATGCGCGGCCGGCTGGTCGCGGTCGTCGGCGACGAGGAGCACGTTCTCGAACCGGGCGACTCCTACGTGTTCCCGAGCAACGAACCCCACGGCGCGGAGAACCGCTGGGAGGAACCCGCGGTGGGCATCGGCGTGCTCAGCCCGCCCAGGACCGACCCGGACTGGGCCGATGCGGGCGTCGAGTGTCACCCGCCGGTCGAATCGGACGACTGACCATGGAGGGGGTCGACCACATCAACGTCGACGTTGACGACCTCGACGCCTGCTACCCCTTCTACAGGGACGACCTCGACCTGGAACTGGTGCGGCCGCCGTCGGAGTTCCAGGGCGACCACGCGATGTTCCGGGCCGGCGAGACGGTCGTCACGCTCGCCGAGACCGGCCGCGCGGAGAACTGGGGCGCACGCGGCCTCGACCACCCGCTCGACAAGGCCCACATCGCCTTCGAGACCGACCGGGGGACCTACGAGGACCACGTCGGGGCGCTGGACGGGCAGTTCCCGAAACAGGGGCCCTACGACTGGGGCGAGTTCGAGGGGTTCTACTTCCTCGACCCGGACGGGAACCTCCTCGAGGTCATCACCTACGACCCGATGCCCGAGGGGCTGAACCGGGCGTTGCTCGACCACGACTCGATCCACGAGTAGCGACGGAGTCACGACCGACGGGTGGGGTCATCCGTTTCGCGGCGGCTGGCTCGGAGGGTCGCGGCGACCTGTTGGGCCGCCTCGGTCGCGGAGAGGGCGCGCTGGTCCATCGTCAGTGTGAGCGGTCCGGTCTGGGAGCGTGGAGGGCTGTCCATACTGGTCTCTGGGACTGAGCGGATAAAGCCCTCGTGGAGGTTCAAATAGCCGTTGAACCTTCCGGGGCACCCGGTCGCGGTTGATTTCATGGCCAATCACTATCAGTCCACAGGACCTACGGTTAGTATGGCACAGAGCCAGTATCGCTGTCTCACCTGTCTGGAGCACGTCATTACCCGCGGGTTCGACGTCTCGCATCTGTCGGTAACCTGCGAGGACTGCGGGGAGTTTAGCCGCTTCATCAACGACCGGGTGTACGACCAGTTCCTGGCCTTCGAGGATGAACCACCAGAGAACTTGGAGTGGGAGCGCCTGGAACGCGCGGAGAAACTCATGCTCAGCGAGCGGGTCACCCGGACCACCCGCACGGTCGAGGACTTCGAGATCGAAGGCTGATCAGACAGTCGGACGGGCCGAAACACCGGGTTTTTGCCCGCCGGGACCGACCCCGAGATATGGCCCGCTACCACATCGAGACGTACGGGTGTACGTCCAACCGCGGCGAGAGCCGCGCCATCGAGCGGGCCCTGCGCGAGGGCGGCCACCGCCCGGCCCCCGGTCCCGACGAAGCGGACGTGGCCATCCTCAACACCTGCACCGTCGTCGAGACGACCGAACACCGGATGCTCCGGCGGGCCAGGGAACTCGACGAGGAGACGCCAGCCGACCTCGTGGTCACGGGCTGTATGGCCCTCGCACAGGGCGAGACCTTCCGGGAGGCCGGCGTCGACGCCGAGGTCCTCCACTGGGACGACGTCCCCGCCCACGTCCTGAACGGCGAGTGCCCGACCGCGACGCCCGACACCGAACCCGTGCTGGACGGCGTCGTCGGCATCCTCCCCATCGCCCGGGGCTGTATGAGCGACTGTTCCTATTGTATCACCAAGCGCGCGACGGGCCGCATCGACTCGCCCCCGGTCGCGGAGAACGTCGAGAAGGCCCGCGCGCTGGTCCACGCCGGCGCGAAGGAGGTCCGCGTGACCGGCCAGGACACCGGTGTCTACGGCTGGGACCGCAACCGGGGCGAGAGCCTCCTGCCCGAACTCCTGGAGGGGATCTGTGCCATCGACGGCCAGTTCCGGGTGCGGGTGGGCATGGCCAATCCCCGCGGCGTCCACGGCGTCCGCGAGGAACTGGCGCGGGTTTTCGCCCAGAACGACAAGCTGTACAACTTCCTGCACGCGCCGGTGCAGTCGGGCAGCGACGACGTGCTCGCCGAGATGCGCCGCCAGCACCGCG
>CAZUWC010000015.1:0-14013 GCA_964623935.1 uncultured Halobacteriales archaeon | reverse complement strand
CGCCGCCGTCGCCGCCATCGCCGCCGTCGCCGCCATCGCCGCCGTCGCCGCCACACCCTGCGAGTGCGACTGCGGAAGCGAGTCCAGTAGCCTGTACGAACCGTCGCCGCGAAATCGGTCGGTCCACCATTGGTCCAATGGTCACTCGTGCGGGAGAGTTATATATATTTTGTACTATCGTAGTAAAATATTAAATATCACAGGATACCGACGACACAAACGGCCGCTTGCCTGTCAATAGAACGTTCACTCTGGTCATTCTATGGCCTAACTGACGAGGTCGTTTATACCGGTGGACGTAACGTTTGATATAGTGATGTGGCGGAGACAGTTTCCGGTCTTGAAACGCCATGGGTAGGGAGCCGCCATCACCACTCCGCGAGGGAGCCGTCGTCGTGGCGCCACACGGGGTTGTGCCAGTCGATGTCGCCGGCACGCGCCTCGACGGTCGCCTCGTCGACGGACACGCCCAGCCCAGGTCCGTCGGGGAGGTCGAGGTGGCCGTCGTCGACGTCGAAGGTCGACGGATCCTCGACGTACTCCAGGAGGTCGGCGGTCTCGTTGTAGTGGATCCCCAGGGACTGTTCCTGGACGAGGGCGTTGGCGACAACGGCGTCGACCTGGAGACAGGCGGCCAGCGCGACCGGTCCCAGTGGGCAGTGGGGTGCGAGCGCGACGTCGTGGGCTTCGGCCATCGCGGCGATCCGTTTCACCTCGGAGATGCCGCCGGCGTGGCTGAGGTCGGGCTGGACGACGTCGACCGCCCCGTCCCCGAACAGCGGGGCGAAGTCCCACCGCGAGTAGAGCCGTTCGCCGGTCGCGATCGGGGTGGTCGTGTGCGCTGCTATCGCCGGGAGCGCGTCCTCCTGTCCCGGCCTGACAGGTTCCTCGATGAAGAAGGGGTCGTGGGGCTCCAGCGCCGCCCCGAGACGTTTCGCCATCGCCGTCGAGGCACGACCGTGGAAGTCCACGGCGACGTCCACCTCGGGGCCGACGCGCTCGCGGACCCGGGCCAGTCGCCCGCTCGCGGCGTCGACGGCCGCAGGTGTGTCGATCTGGCGTAACTTCCCGGTGGCGTTCATCTTTACCGCGGTCAGGCCCGCGTCGGTGGCTTCCGCCGCGGCCTCGGCGACGTCGGCGGGGTCGTCGCCGCCGATCCAGCCGTAGACCCGGACCCGGTCCCGGACCGGCCCGCCGAGGAGTTCGTGGACCGGCGTGCCGAGGCGCTTGCCCTGGAGGTCCCACAGCGCCTGGTCGATGCCCGCGATGGCCGACATGAGGACGGGGCCGCCCCGGTAGAAACCGCCGCGGTACATCGTCTGCCAGTGGTCCTCGATCCGTCCCGGCGGTTCGCCCAGCAGGTACTCCTCCAGCAGTTCCTCGACGGCCGTCCGGACCGTCCGGGAGCGTCCCTCGAGGGTCGGCTCGCCCCAGCCGACCAGGCCGTCGCTGGTCTCGACGCGGAGAAACTGCCACCGCGGGGGCACGGCGTAGAGGTCGTAGTCGGTGATCCGTGCCATCCCTCGACTCTTTCCGGGCCACATTGAAGGCACTTGCCCACGCCCCCGCCCCGGCGGCAGATAGTGATTGCTGTAAGTCATTGCCGGATCGACCGAACGCTGTCGTGCGGTCGTACCGGTAAACAGTTACAGCAATCACTAGACCGACCGCGGTGACGAGACGGGAGGGCAGAAACCGCGGAATTATTGCCGATGCGTCCCAGAGGGCATTCCGTGAGCGAGAATCCCTTCGCCGACCCGACAGAGGAGGACCTCCGGGAGGCCTTCGACGCGACGGACTACGTCGCCGAGGACGACATCGTGACGACGGTGTTGCTCGCGTTGCGCCTGGAGCGGCCGCTGCTCATCGAGGGCGAACCAGGCGCCGGCAAGACGGAACTGGCGAAGGTGCTGGCCGAGGGCTTCGGGACGGACCTCGTGCGCCTCCAGTGTTACGAGGGGCTGACCGCCGAGAACGCCCTCTACGAGTGGAACTACACGAAGCAACTGCTCGCGGTCCAGGCCGACGAGCGGGGCGTGGGCGACGAGGAGGAGTCGGTGTTCACCGAGGAGTACCTCCTGGAGCGGCCGCTGGTGCGGGCACTCGCGGATGCGGACGGGCGGCCGCCGGTGCTGTTGATCGACGAGATCGACCGTGCCGACGAGGAGTTCGAGGCCCTCCTGCTGGAGGTACTCTCGGACTTCCAGGTGTCGATCCCCGAACTCGGGACCGTCTCGGCCGAAGAGCCGCCGGTGGTGGTCATCACCTCCAACCGCACGCGCGGGCTCAGCGACGCCCTCAAGCGGCGGTGCCTGTACCTCCACGTCGAGCCGCCGAGCTTCGAGAAGGAGCGGGACATTGTCGCCCGGAAGGTGCCGGAACTGGACGGCGCGCTGGCCACGCAGCTGTGTGCGGTCACCCAGCGGCTCCGCGAGGAGCCGTTCCGGAAACACCCGGGCGTCGCGGAGACGCTGGACTGGGCACAGGCGGTGGCCGAACTGCGCGCCGAAGACGGCGACGAACCCCTGACCCCAGAGGAGATCGAACACACTATCGGCTGTCTCCTCAAGGAGGTCGAGGACGTCGGGCGCGTCGACGAGGACCTCTTGCAGGCGCTCGTCGAGTCGGCGCGAACCGCCCGCGAGGACGCCCCGCCCCAGGCCCGCGCGGAATCGGGGTGAAAGCGTGTACGTCGAGGACAGCCAGGTCCCGGACGTGACGACGATCAGGGACGACGTCCGCCGGGATCTCGTCACCTTCGTGCGTGCGCTCCGGCGGGCCGGCGTGGACGCCCCGGCAAACGCCGGCGTCGTCGCCGCCCGGGCACTCGTCGAGGTGGGGTTCGACGACGAGGACCGCGCCCGCGCGGCGCTCCGGTCGGTGCTGGTCCGGGGTCCCGCGGACGCCGACCGGTTCGACCGGATGTTCCCGGAATTCTGGCGGCGCGTTTCCGCGCGGCTCTCGCCGGACCCCCAGGGCGAGTCCGGCCTCGTCGAGGACGACGGGAAACGGCCGGACGGCCACCTCGCACCCGTCGGTGCCGAGGAGGGACTCGATTCCGACACTGCACCGGACCCCGACCCCGACGACGGCGACGACGACGGCGGCCCCGCGGCCGTGAACCCGGACGACTGGACGGGTGGTGTCGCGCCGGGCGAGACGGAGGGCGGCGAGGACGAGACAGTCGCGACGGCGACCTACAGTCCCTCGGGGCGGCCAGAGCGGGTCACCGTCACGCTGGGGCCCGGTCCCGACGAGGAGGAACTGCTGCGGGCGGTCGGGGACCTCAGGCGGGCGCTGGCGACCGAGCGGGGCCGGCGGTGGAGTCCGGCCGCCGCGGGCGAGAAGGCCGACGTCAGGCGGTCGCTGCGCCGGAGCGTCTCTGCCGGCGGGGCGATCGTCTCCGTCCCCGAGTTGCGCCGCCGGGAGACCGCCAGCCGGGTCCTGGTGCTCGCGGACGTGAGCCGGTCGGTGCTGGACGTCATCGACCGGTCCTTTCTCCTGCGGTGGCTCCGGGCGCTCGCAACGGCCGCGCGCAACTGCCGGGTGTTCCTCTTCGACGACGACGTCGTGGAGGCCACTGACGCTTTCGCGGCCGGGAGCGCGCGGGACGCGCTGGGCGCCCTGCGCGACGCCGAGACGGCGTGGGGTGGCGGGACCAGAATCGGTCACGCCGTGTCGACGGTCCGCCGGGAGTACGCCGACGCGGTCGACAGGCGGACAGCAGTACTTATGCTCAGCGACGGCCTAGAGATGGGTGACGTGTCCACGCTCGAGACAGGGATGGCCTGGCTGTCCCGGGCTGCCGCGACGGTGCTGTGGCTGAACCCGCTGGCGACCGCGCCGGACTACGAGCCGGTCGCCGACGGGATGGCAGCCGCCCTGCCGTCGGTCGACGGCCTGTTCGCCTTCGCGGGACCCGAGGACATCGAGGAACTGACCCGACAGCTCTCCCGGCACGGCAGCGGGGGGCAGGTCGGCTACGAACACGATCCGCGGCGCATCCGGAGCGACCACACATGACCGAACACACACACGAACGGACGACTGCAGACACAGGATGCAGTCACGACACGCAGAGGTGGCAACGATGACGGCGGGCGACTGGAGCGTCCCAGAGACGGAAGTGCTGGACGCGATCGGCGACGCCATCGACGAGCGGCGGGCCGTCCTGGCGACCGTCGTCGACGTGGAGGGCAACGCCTACCGCCGGCCCGGCGCGAAGATGGTCATCGCCGACGAGGGCGACGGCGTCGGCTCCATCACAGCGGGCTGCCTGGAGGACGAGGTGCTCGCGCTTGCCGAGGACGTCATCGCGGACGGCCGGCCCCGCCTGGAGACGTTCGACCTCACGGGCGAGGACGACGTCTGGGGGCTGGGCGTGGGCTGTAACGGCGTCATCGACATCCTGCTCGAACCGCTCGACGCGAGCTACCAACCGGTCGTCGACGCCTACGAGGGGGGAGACGACATCGCGGTCCTGACGGTCCTCGACGGCGCGGGTGCCGACACCGAACAGGGCGACCGCGTGTACGCCCACCCCGGCGACGGTGCCCTCTCGCTCGATGCGCCGGCCTGGCCCGACTGGCTGGTGGACGCCCTCGAAGGGCCGACCGCGGAGTTACTCGACAGCGAGACCTCCGACACACTGGCCTTCGAGGACGACGGCGGAACCGTCGAGGTGTTCGTCGACAGTGTGACTGCGCCGCCGGACCTGGTCGTCTTCGGCACCGGTCACGACGTCGCCCCAGTCGCGGACCTGACCTCACAGGTGGACTTCCGCGTGACCGTCGCCGGCTTCCGGGGCGCGACCGCCACCGAGGAGCGGTTCCCCGCCGCCGACGAGGTGGTCTCCACGTCGCCCGCGCAGATCCGGGACGCGCTGGACCTCGACGGGACCACCTACGCGGTGATCATGACCCACAACTTCATCGACGACCGCATCGCCCTCGAGGAGTTGCTCGAGTCCCCGGTGCCCTACATCGGACTGCTGGGTCCCCGCGAGCGGTTCGAGGAGATCCGCGAGGAGTGTCGCGCCGAGGGACGGGAGTTCACCGAGTCCGAACTGGATCGGATCTACACGCCCGCCGGCCTCGATCTGGGGGGCGGGACGCCGTTCCACATCGCCCAGTCCATCGCCGCCGAACTCACTGCGGTGCGGTTCGACCGCGAACCCAAACACCTCAAGGAACGCGAAGGCCACATCCACGAACGCCCGTCCATCGAGCAGTGATACGGTCGTGTGTAATTCTTTTCGTTCCCACGCAACAGAAGGCCGTCTACGGGGTCCGAAACACCGAGCCTCACCGAGACTGCTGGAATTGGTTACGCACGACCGTATGAGGCAAGCCGAGTCACCCCTGCTGTGTCCCGGGACGTGCTCGTGACAGCGGCACCTGATTTTCAGATTTGATATTCTCGCCCGTAGGTTAATGCCGGCGGCAGGCGATGGGCCGGTACGGGGACGATGTCGGGACAAGTCTACGCAGTCGTGGGCGCCAAAGGGGGCGTCGGGAAGACGACCACGAGCATCAACCTCGGTGCGAGCCTGGCGCGGGCCGGCTACGAGACGGTCGTCGCGGAACTCGACCTGGCGATGGCAAACCTCGTCGACTTCCTGGACCTCGACGTGTCGGTCACCGAGGCGACGACGCTGCACGACGTGCTGGCCGGGGAGGCCCCCGCGACGGCGGCCTGTTACGAGGCACCCGGTGACCTCTCGGTTGCCGTCAGCGGCACCACGATCGACGGGTACGCCGAGGCGGACCTCTCGCGGCTCCCGGCGGTACTCGAAGAACTCCGGTGGCACTACGACGTCATCATCCTGGACACCCCTGCCGGGTGTGGCGAGGCGATGTGTCGACCGCTCCAGTTGGCAGACGAGGCGCTCGTGGTGTGCACGCCACGGGTCGCGTCCGTGCGCAACGCACAGAACACACTCGGGCTCGCGGACCGTGCCGGCACCGACGTCCGCGGACTGATTCTCACGAAGTCCGGGACCGGCCGGTCCCCGGGTCCGGACCGGATCGCGGAGTTTCTCGACGTGGGGTTGCTCGGGCACGTTCCCGAGGACGAGGCAGTCCCGGGGGCCCAGGACAACGGCCTGCCCGTGGTCGTCGATCAGCCCCGGTGTCCGGCCGCCTCGGCCTACCGGGAGGTCACGAGCCAACTCGTCGGCGCGATTTCGAGTCCCTCGACAGGCTCCGCCGGGAACGGGTCCGGCGCCGATCCGACGGCCGATTCCGGGAGCCCGGAAATCGAGGACAGCGAGTTCGAGCCCGCGATCGCGCGGGCGGCCGACGGTGGCGATCTGACGCCCCGCCGGGACGAAGCCACGAGCGAAGAAGGCGCCCGTGCCGAGCAGGCGGGCGACGCTGACGGGTCGGACACCGCCAGACAGGAGGAGACTGATGACTCGGACAGGACGGACGTGGGCCGGAACCGCTCGCTGGCCGGCAGGATCCGGTCGGTGCTGACACGTCGGTCGTGACCCCGCCGGTCCGAAATCATTTAGACTAACAATACATAATTTATATAAAATAAAACGACGAACAGACTTGTCTTAAACCTCCGTCAAACCGATAGTAGATGGCAGGAAACTGAATACTCTGATGACTTAGATAGTATCAGAAAGTTGTACTATACGGATAAAATCAATTCAGATATCGTTCTCCGCGTCGGACCTGCCCGCCCGCGCTACAGATGGGGCGCTGCCGGTGGACGGGCGATTCCCGGTCGCTCCACGAGCCACGACTGTGGTCCGGATACCTTTTTGTCCCGGCCGACCTACCGGATGGACGTTCATGGTCGAGGAACACGAGGAGTCGGGACCGGAGACGGCGCGTCCCTCCCCGGAGACCGCGGACGAGAGAACGACCATCGTCCGGGAACTCTACGAGCGGATCCCGTTCCACCGCGCACACGAGATCGAGGTCCTGGCGGTGACGCCACGGCGTGCCGAGACACGGTTTCCCTTCGACGAGTCGCTGATCGGCAATCCGGACCTGGAAGTCCTCCACGGCGGCGCGATCAGTTCGCTGGTCGACCTGACTGGCGCGGCCGTGTTCATCGGTCACGTCGAGGATTACACCCCGACCGTCGACCTCCGGGTCAACTATCTCAGCGCCGCCGGCAGACGGCCGCTCTATGCCAACGCGACCATCGAGCGGTCGGGCTCGAGCATCGGCGTCGCACACGTCGAGGTGGAGTCCGGCGACGATGTCTGTGCCACCGGCACCGGCGTCTACAAACTCGACGATGACTGAGTTCCCCGTCGACGGCGTCGTGGACGCGCACGTCCACCTGATGCCCGACAGACTGATGCGTGCGATCCGCGAGGCACTCACGGAGGCCGCCGGCTGGACCTTCGACCACCCGACCGACCGGGAATCCATCGAGAGGACACTCGCGGCCGCGGGCGTCGAACGGTACGTCGCACTCCCCTACGCCCACCGCCCGGGAGTGGCCGGTGACCTGAACACGTGGGTCTGCGAGGCGGCCGACCGGTCCGACCGGGCGATTCCCTTCGCGACTGTCCACGCCGGCGACGACGACGTCGGTGGGGTCGTCGAGCGCGCGTTCGACCGTGGCGCTCGCGGGCTGAAGTTCCAGCTCCCGGTCCAGGGGTTTCCCGCCGACGACCCGCGACTCGACCCGGCCTACGAACTCGTCGCCGACCGCGACGCACCCATCGTCTTCCACGCGGGCACCGCGCCGATGTTCGAGGACGACCCCGCCGTCGGGGTCGAGCGTTTCCGCTCCTTCCGGTCGTCGTTTCCCGGAATCCGGGCCTGTGTCGCCCACATGGGCACCTACCAGGTCGAGGAGTTCCTCGAACTCGCCCGCGCACACGAGACGGTCTTCCTCGATACGACCTTCGCCATGTCCGCCGTCACACCCGAGTACATGGATTTCGATCCGTCGTCGATCCCGGATCGGACGCTGATCGAACTCTCGGAGTCGATCATGTACGGGTCGGACTACCCGAACATCCCCTACCCCTACGAGGCGGAGCGTGCCCACCTGCTCGGCCGGGAGTTACCGACCGACGTCCGGCGGGACATCTTCTCGCGGACGGCACGCCGGTTCCTCGGCGAATCCCTCGTGTGATCCTGCCGGCTATAAGCCCGTGAGGGATTTCGACCCCGCGGGGAGCCGAATATCTTCACGTCGTTATAGCCGGCAGGATGAGCTAGTACCGGCGGTCCAGGATGCCGGTCTCGTCGAGTTCCTCGACGACGTCCACTTCGTCGGGCGTGATGAGCAACCGATCGCCCAGTGCGGCCGCGAGGGACTCCTCGTCGGCCTCCCCCTCGCAGACGACGGTCAGTTCGTCGGTGGTCGCGGGCTGGTCGACCTCGATCCGGTACTCCCCGGTCAGGCCCGCAAAGCCCGCGAGCACCGTCTCGATGCTCTCGGGATAGACCTTCACGCCCTTGACCTTCAGGCGCTCGTCGGTCCGGCCGATGACGCCGTCCGGCAACACGAGGTCCCCGCCGCGCCGGTCGAGTTCTGCCAGGTCGCCCGTCCGGTACCGCACCAGCGGGAGTCCCTCCTTGCGGACGTGCGTGACGACCACCTCGCCACGCTCGCCCTCGCCCAGCACCTCGCCCGTGTCGGGGTCGACGATCTCGACGACGGCGTAGTCGTCGACGACGTGCAATCCGTCCTCGGCCGCCGTCTCGGCCGCGACCGGCATGATGTGGCGCGTCCCGAAGTAGTCCGTCGCGGTCGAGGCGTCCAGCGCCTCTTTGACAGCCTCGCGCTGTCCGGGCACCGACGTGAACGGTTCGCCGGCGCCGACCACTGTGTCCACGGTCGCACCCTGCTCGCCGAGTTCGAGCGCGAATGAGGGATTGCCCAGGTACGCGTCGACGTCGTACTCCTCGATGGTCGCGGCGGTCTGTTCCGCGTCACCGGGTCCGAGCGGGAAGACCTCCGCACCCAGTTCCTCCAGACCCCGGTGGAGGACGTAGCCCGTTCCGAAGAGTTCGTACCCGAAGGTGTTGACCACGCGCTCGCCCGGCTCGATACCGGCCCGGTCGAGGACGGCGGCGTTGACTCCGGCCTGGTTGGCCAGGTCCCCCTTCGTATCGAAGACCGGTGCGAGGTCCCCACCCATCGGCGAGAACGTGACCATCGCCGCGCCGTCGTAGATCGTCCCCGAGGGCGGGTCGGCCTCGAAATCGGCGGCCAGTTCCTCCGTCGTCGTGAACGGCACGTCCCCGAAGCGCTCCCAGGAGTCGATGTCCGTGGGTTCGACACCGGCGTCCGCGAACTTCGCACCGTAGAATCCGTTCTCGGCCACCCGTTCCAGTTGGTCCCGGACGGCGGCGAGGGTCTCCGAGTCGTACATCGCCTGCACCCACGGCCACGCGCCATATAAAATCCCTGTCGACTGCACAGCCCCTCCCGTCGGGGACTCCGGAACCCCGAATCGGGCGTCTCCGTATTCCGGATCGCGTACTGGCAGCCACCCGAAAATTTGTTATAATGTCACGACAAATGGAGTTCCCATGGTGGGCAGCCACAATCTTGCGGATTACGACGCGGCCGTCGAGGAGTTGTCCTGGGAGGACATCTACGCGGAGTTCGACCGGGACGCGCCCGACGAAGTGAACATCGCTCACGAGGTCTGCGACCGGCACGCCACGGACAGGGGAGCGATCGCGCTGTACCAGGTGAGCGAGAACGGCGACCTGACGAAACTGACCTTCTGGGAACTGGCCGAACGATCCAACGGCTTCGCGAACGTCCTCGAGGACCTGGGTGTCGAACGGGGCGACCGCGTGTTCTCGTACATGCCCCGGGTCCCCGAACACTACGTCGCGATGCTCGGGACGCTCAAGCGTGGCGCCGTCTGGGGGAGCGTCAACGAACGGTTCGGACCCGACGGCATCGCGTACCGCCTGGACGACTGTGAGGCGAGAGTGGTCCTGACGACGACGGACAACCGCGAGACAGTTGCGACGGCGCTGGCAGACGTTTCCAGCGTCGACCACGTCCTCACGGTCGACACAGGTGGGGAGGTTCCCGACGGCGACGTCGACTTCGGGGCGGCGATGGCCGACGCCGGCCGCGAGTACGAGACCGCCGACACCGGGGGCGATGACGACGCCATGCTGTACTACACCTCGGGAACGACCGGCCCGGCAAAGGGTGTACTGCACAGACACCGCTGGCTTGCGGGCGTCGCCGCGACACAGCGGTACTCGATGGACGTCACCGACGAGGACCTCTACTGGTCGACGGCAGACCTGGGGTGGCTGACCGGCCCCATCAACACGCTGGGTGCGTGGTTCTGGGGAACGGCGATGTTCACCTACGAGGGCGAGTTCGACCCGGCGGAGTGGGCCGAACTGCTCGACGAGTACCCCATCAGCATCCTGTTCTCGGTGCCGACGGCCTACCGGATGCTCCGGGAACACGAGCACCTGCTGACGGAGGCATCCCTGGATATCCGCCTGGCGGGGTCGGTCGGGGAACCCCTCTCACCGGGCGTCGTCGAGTGGGGCGAGGAGGCCCTGGGTGTGACCATCCTCGACACCTACGGCCAGACAGAGACGGGCAATTTCGTGATCAACAACTACCCCGCCATGGAGGTCCGCCCGGGGAGCATGGGCAAACCCATCCCGGGCGTCGAGGCGGCTGTCGTCGACCCCGAGACCGGCGAGGTTCTCGACCCGGGAGCGACCGGCGAAATCGCCGAGCGGCCGGACTTCCCCTGCTTTTTCGCGGAGTACTGGGAGAAACCGGAGAAGACAGATGCCTGTTTCGTCGACGGTCCCGACGGCGAGTGGTACCTCTCGGGCGACCTCGGGCACACCGACGCGGATGGCTACTTCTGGTTCGAGGGCCGCGCCGACGACGTCATCCTCTCCTCGGGGTACCGGATCGGCCCCTTCGAGGTGGAGAGCGCGCTCGGCGAACACGACGGCGTCGCAGAGGGCGCGGTCGTCCCCAAACCCGACCCGGAACGGACCAACATCGTCAAGGCCTACGTCGTGGCGGGTTCCGACGCCGAGGCCTCGGAGGCGCTGGCCGAAGACATCAAGACACACGTCAAGTCCGAACTCGCGGCCCACGAGTACCCCCGCGAGGTCGAATTCCGGGAGGAACTCCCCAAGACCGTCACGGGGAAGATTCGCCGGACAGAACTCCAGGACCACGCCCGCGCCGAGGCCGAAGCCGAGCGGAAGGGAGCCAGTAGCGACAGGTAGAGACGGGACGAGAGGAGACGCGGTGAAGTGGGAACGAGCCCCTGGACGCTAGTAGGCAAAGGGCCACTTGCGGAGGTACTCCTTGACCTTGCCGAGCGCGGCCAGGACGCCCTTGGGTTCGACGACGAGCACGACGATGATGATGACGCCGAAAAAGACCGGCACGAGCGCCGTCGCGTTCGTCCCCGTAACCTCGGCGGCGACCTGGAGCCCGTTCTGGAGGCTGTCCCGGACGATGGTGACCACGCCGACGCCCAGCAGGGCACCCCAGACGCGGCCGAGTCCGCCAAAGAGCAACATCACGTAGTGTTCCAGGGTGAGAGTGAGCGTGAAGAACTGCGGGTCGATGAAGCCGATGTTGAACGCGAACAGCCCACCGGAGACGCCGATCATGAATCCGCCGATGGCGAAGGCCAGCAGCTTGTTCCGGAAGACGTTCACGCCGAGGACGGCCGCCGAGAGGTCGTTCTCGTGGACGGCCCGGAACATCCGCCCGATACCGGTCCGGGACAGGTTCAGCGAGAGCATGGCGAACGCCAGCATGAACACCAGCGCCAGGTAGTAGACGTCGAGGTCGGTCCCGATGGCGGCGACGGGTCCGACGACACCCGGCGTCGAGGGGAGCGTCTGGCGTGCCCCGCCGTGGATGGCCTCGAACTGGCCGTTGTTGAGAAACCACTCCGTGATGAACTGCAGGGCCAGCGTCGAGATGGCGATGTAGAAGCCCTTCACGCGAAAGGAGGGGAGCCCGAATCCCACGGCGACAAGCGCGGCGACGACGCCCCCGAAGAGTATCGCCGGCAGGAGGCCGACGCCGGTGCCGAGCAACTGGCTGGTGGTGTAGGCGCCAAGCGCCATGAACGCCCCCTGGGCGAGGACGATCTCGCCGGCGTACCCGAGGATGACGTTCAACCCCAGGACGGCGATGGCGAAGATGTACATCTGTGTAAACAGCGTCAGCGAGCCGCCCCCGACGACGAAGGGCACGGCGAACGGGATCGGCAACCCGGCCACGAGCGCGACCCGCTGGGTGCGCCAGGGGATCAGCCCCATCCGGGACTCGTGGCTCGTGAAGTACTCGCCACAGGGCATCTACGGCACCCCTCCGAATGCGGCGGTCGTTGCGCGTCGATACACCGGTGGGTGAGTGGGACAGCACATTGTCAGAGCCTCTCGATGCGTTCGGTTCCGAACAGGCCGTACGGTTTCACGACGATCACCACGAGCAAGAACAGCAAGGGGAGGATCTCACCGAAGCCGGGCCCGACGTCGACGATGGCGGTCCCGCCCTCGAAGTAGAAGGAGCCGTACTCCTGGAGCATGCCGACGACGATGGCGCCGATGAACGCGCCGGGGATGGAGTCGAGGCCGCCAAAGACCACGGCGGCGAAGATGATGATCCCCGTCGCCTCGATGGCGAAGCCGGCGCCGTCGCTGGACATCGCCAGCAGGATGCCCCCGATGGCGGTGATGGCGATCGAGATGGTCCAGGCCAGCGCGATGGTGCGCTCGATGGAGACGCCCATCACCATCGCCGCCTGCTCGTCGGTCGCCGCCGCCCGGAGGATCGACCCGGTGACGGTGTACCGGAAAAAGAGCATGAGGGCGGCGACGACGACCAGCGCCAGCACCACGGCGATGGCGAAGGCGGTCTGGATGGTCGCGCCCGCGACGAGGTCGATCCGCGAGCCGAAGGTCAACTCCGGCGGGTAGGCACGGAAGTTCCGGCCGAACAGGAAGGCGATAAAACCCGAGAAGATGCCACCCAGCGCCAGCGTGACGATGATAACTGAAAGAACGGGTTCGCCGATGAACTGCCGGAAGACGATCCGTTCGAGTGCGAGTCCGAGCACGATGCCCAGGAGAATCGTCACGGCCAGCGCCGCGAACGCGGGCAACGGCGAGGAGAGGACTGCACCCGTCCCGAGGAAGACGACGCCGTAGGCGCCGACCATCGCGATCTGTCCCTGCGCGAAGTTGAGCACGCCGGTCACCTTGTAGATGAGCGCGAATCCCATCGCAATCAGCGCGTACAGCGCCCCGAGGCCGACCCCCGAGACCGTGATGTCGAGGAAGGTCGAGACGTCGACCATCTATCGCACCTCCGTCTCGGTTTCGGGTTCGACCTCGGCTTCGGTCTCCGGGGCGATCTCTGCGCGAGCGCCCGCCTCGTCGCTCGCGTCCGCTTGGGCGCCGGTGACGGGTTCGTCGACGTCGACGACCCGCATCAGCCCACGCTCGTCGGACTCGCGGCCGTCCTGGTAGGTGATGGTGATCTCCAGTTCGATCTCGTCGCTGCCGTCGTACAGCGCCGTGACGAGTTCGTCGTACCGGTCCATGACCACCTCGCGGCGGAGTTTTCCAGTTCTGGTGAGTTCGCCGTCGTCGGCGTCGAACTCCTTGAACAGTATCAAGAAGCGCTGGATCGGATCGTCGAGGTCCTCGTTGGTCTCGGCGACGACACCGCGCATCAGTTCGAGAACCGGTTCCTTCTGGGTGAGGTCGCGATAGCCGGTGTACTGGATGTCCCGCTGGTCGGCCCACTCCGAGACGTTGTCGAAGCGGATGTTCAAGACGGCGGTCAGTTCCTCGCGGTCGTTCCCGATGACCATCGCCTCCTTCACGTAGGGGTTGAACTTCAGTTTCGTCTCCACGGAGATGGGCGCGATTGCGGTGCCGTCGGCCATCTCGATGACGTCGTCCATCCGGTCGAAGACCTTGACGTGGCCCTCCGCCGTGAGCGCGCCGAAGTCGTCGGTGTGGAGCCAGCCGTCCTCGATGGCCGACTCGGTCT
>CAZUWC010000014.1:6520-14279 GCA_964623935.1 uncultured Halobacteriales archaeon | reverse complement strand
AGATCCGTTCGAGAATCGCGTCGTGTGCCTCCTTGGCCTCGGGCCGCTTGGTGCGCGGGAAGTGGAGCGTGTTCTCGTCGACCGGGTGCGAGAGGAGTCCGCCCTCGTCGGGATCGACGCCGTCCTGCTCGATCTGGATGTGGCCGGAGAGGAACCCCCCAGAGTACGTGACGTCCCGGACTTCCTCCATGGGGACGAACTTCTCATCGAACATCGAGTTCGACGAGCGGTCGATGACGATCCCGTCGTCGTGGACCGACAGAGACCCGTTCTGGAAGTCACAGGCGACGACAGGCTCCTCGCGGTGGGCATCGCGGTCGGCGTCCGAGTCGGCGCCCGTATCCTCGGTCATCGTCGGGTGGTCGGGCGACGGGGAGAAAAACCCACCCCCTACGTCTCCCCATCATCCATGAGTATCTCCTCGACGAGGCGGGCCGAGCCACGCCGGAGGCGGCCGCTGACGGCCGTCGGCGAGACGCCGAGTATCTCCGCGAGCCCCTCCAGCGAAATCTCGCGGGGTTCGTCGTAGAACCCGTGGACGTAGGCGGCGACGAGCGCCTCGATCTGTGTCTCGGTGAGGCCGAACTCGGTGTCCCCGCCGGTGTCTTCGGTCTGGAGGACGTCGAGCACCTCCAGACGGATGTCCCGCTCGCGGGCCCGTTCGTGGAGTCTGTACAGCGACTCGTGGTCGTCGAGTTCGAGTTCGAGTTCCCACCCCCGCGAGCGGCTCTCGGTGTTCCGGACGAGACCGCCGACCTCGCCGACCAGTGGCGAGATGAGCAGGGCCTCGTCGCTGTACTCGATCTGGTAGGTGCGCCGCCCCTCCGTCTCGACGATGGCCTCGAACGACGCGACCGTGTGGTCCTCCTCGATGGTCGCCTCCACCGCCGCGAAGTCCGACGTCTCGATCCAGAACGTGTAGACGTCGTGCTGCGGGTCGGTGCCGGCGTCCGAGACGACACCGATGTCGACGCCCTTGCAGGTCTGGATCGTGTGTGCCAGCGCCAGGTCCGGATGCTCGACGTACACCCGTGTGGTGATCACCATCGTCCCCACCTCAAACACAAACTCTCAGGGGACTTATGAATTGGGCGGCGGTCATCTGCTGGTCACCGGTTGGACCCCGCCGAACCTAACGCTGTCGAACCGGGGCGGCGGTCAGGTGCGGTCGTCGGTGACTGGCCTGCTGAGGACGAGACCAGCACCGACGAGCGTCTTCAGCCCGCGGTTGATCCGCCCGCGGACGGCCGAGGCCGAGATGTCGAGCGACTCGGCCAGTTCCGCCAGCGACGTCTCCCGGGGTTCTGCGAAGTACCCTTCACGGTAGGCGGCGACGAGTGCCTCGCGCTGTTCCTCGGTGAGTGCGTCGGGACCGGGGTACTCGGCGTCCGTCCGGCCGCGCTGGTGCAGTTCGAGAACGTCGAAGGTGAACCCCGCATCGCGGGCGTGCTGCCAGATTTCGTGCAGTGCCTCCCGGTCCGGGAGGAGCCACCGCTCGTGCCAGCCCCGCGGGTCGAGGTCGGTGTCCGTCGGGGCGCTGCGCGCGTCGAGGACGAACCCACCCTCGGCGGTCACCAGCGGCGCGAGCAGTTTCGTCTCCGGGGCGAACTCGATTCCCCAGAGTCGCCCGCCGTCGAACCCCCGCATCGGTTCCGCCTCGCCCACGGTGTGGTCGGCCGCCAGCGCCGCCCGGACGCCCGCGTCGCCGTCGTGGACCATCCGGAAGTGGTACTTGCCCGCCGGGTCGGTGCTGGTCTCGCTGACGACCGACACCTCGACCCCGGGCAGTTCCGCCAGCATTCCCGCGAGTGCCGCGTTCTCGTGTGCGAACCTGACCTCCGTGATGATCGCCATGTGCGGCAACTGTCCGGAGACGGGACGCCCGGAGCAAAGAACTTATCGTATCGAACGTATGATAATTCCCGGCCGTCAGCGGGCGGTGTCGGCCGACGCCTCCCGGAGGCGCTCGACGACGTCCCCGCGACTGATGTCGCGCTCGGCTTCCGTGGCCAGGCGGCCGACCACCAGGTCGAGGAGGTTGAGGTCCCGCAGCGTCTGGAGGGCGTCTTGCCTGTCGACGCCCATGTCGCGTTTGACCTCGTAGATGGTGTTCGACCCCTTGACCGTCTCGATGAGTTCCTCCACCGTGATGTCATCGGGCAGGCCGACACCGTCCGAGAGGACGACCGGTTCCTCCTCGGTGGCGCCGGTCGCCTCCTCCGTGTCGCCGGTCGTGTCGTAGGAGTTGGGCTCGTGGATGTCGTAGTCGATCATGTACCGCCGGACCGTCTCGGCGGTGACGTCCATCTCGAGGGTCCCGGCCATCTCCGCGAACGTGTCACAGGACTCGTAGACCTCGGAAAGGAGGTCGGGGTCCTTGAACGGCGGGACGTCGCGGCCGCCCGAGGCCGACTCGGTCTCGGGTGCCTCGACGCTACCCGTCTCGGCCGAGCGGTCGTCCGCGCGCGCGGACTCGGCGCCTTCTACCGCGCCGACCGCCGCCGAGAAGCGGACCCGTACCTCGCCGTCGGCCGTCAGCGTCGCCTCGATCGGGTCGACCTCGACGTCGCCGCCCGCGACCGGGACCACGGGGTCGTCCGTCTCGAACCCCAGGCGGAGGGTGCCGTCCGCGTTGAGGGTCGTCGCACACGGGGACATCGCCCCGTCGTCCGTTGCGGGTGGCGACAGCGTCAGTTCGACCGCCGCCGAGAGCCTGTCGGCCCCTTCGTTGCACTCGACGAGGTCGACCGCGGTGACCGCTGCCGAATCCTCGCACTCCTCGAGAAACGCTGCTACCTGCCGGAGTGCGCCACCGACTCCCATACTATTCCACAACGTAGTGGGAAACCATCATGAATTTGCCCGCTCAACTATCGCCCTGTTTAAATCCCGAGGCGAAATCTGTCACACTCCAGTCAGGATTTGTGGCAGCGACTGCGCGTGACGAAACTGTTTAGACGGTGTCAGACCGAGTTCGCGTATCAGCCCTCGCGGGCACCGGACAACCGATGGCAGGTGACGATCCACGCCTCGCGACGTCCAGAGCGGCGTTCGTGGCGGCCGCACGCGACAGCCCCTCCGGGGTGCGCGTCCCCGTCGAGTACCGCGTCCGTGTCGAGGACCCGTTCCGCGCCTACCGGCGGGCACGTCCCGGTCCCGGCGGGGTCTACCTCGAGACCACGGGCGGCCAGTCGGGGTGGGGGTACTTCGCGACCGACCCCGTCTCGCGCCTGCAGGTCGGTCCCGCCCTCGAGACGGTGGGCGACGTCGACCCCTCGCCCTCCATCGCGGAACTGGCGGGCCTGCTGGACCGCGAGACGCTCGTCCGGGGCGACTGTGACGTGCCCTACCCCTGTGGCGCGTTCGGGTGGCTCTCCTACGACGTCGCCCGGGAACTGGAGGACCTCCCCGAGACGACGGTCGACGACCGCGGCCTCCCGCGCCTGCAGGTCGGCGTCTACGACCGCGTCGCCGCCTGGCAGGAACCCCGCGACGGCGAGACGACCCTCCGGGTGACCGCCTGCCCGCGCGTCGAGGGCGACCCCGAGGGGGCTTTCGAGCGGGGCCGCGAGCGGGCGCTGGCGCTCGTCGACCGCATCGCGGCCGGCAATCCGTCGGTCGCCGGGTCGCCGTCGCCGGCCGCCAGCGCCACCTTCGAGAGCGACTGCCCGCGCCCGGCGTTCCGCGAGCGCGTCCGAACGGTGAAAGAGTACATCCGGGACGGCGACACCTTCCAGGCCAACATCTCCCAGCGCCTGCGCGCGCCGGCGGTGGTACATCCCGTCGAGGCGTTCGCTGCGCTGCGGGAGGTCAACCCCGCGCCCTACTCGGCGCTGCTCGAATTTCCGGGCGTCGACCTCGTGAGCGCCTCCCCCGAACTCCTGCTGGCGGCCGACCCGCCGGGCGACGACGTGAGCGACAACGAGGACGAGGTGACCCGCCTGCTGACCGAACCCATCGCGGGGACCAGACCCCGCGGGGAGACCCCCGAGTCCGACGCCGAGTACGAACGGGACCTCCTGACCGACGAGAAGGAACGGGCCGAGCACGCGATGCTGGTCGACCTGGAACGGAACGACCTCGGGAAGGTCTGCGAGTACGGCAGCGTGTCGGTCCCCGAATACAGGCGCGTCGACCGCTACTCGGAGGTGATGCACCTCGTCTCGCTGGTCGAGGGCCGCCTCCGCGCGGGCGCCACGCTCGCCGACGCCGTCGCGGCTGTCTTCCCCGGCGGGACCATCACCGGCGCCCCCAAACCCCGGACGATGGAGATCATCGACGAGGTCGAGACCACCCGGCGCGGCCCCTACACCGGGTCCATCGGCGTCTTCGGGTTCGACGGCCGGGCGACGCTCAATATCGTCATCCGCACGCTCGTCCGGCGGTACGGCGAGTACTTCCTCCGGGTGGGCGCCGGCATTGTCCACGACTCCGAGCCCGACCGCGAGTACGACGAGACCCTCGACAAGGGCCGGGCGCTGGTGCGTGCGCTGGACGCCGCGCTGGGCGAACGGGTCGACCTCGCGGTCGAGCGCCAGGGGGTGGCCGACTGATGCCCGTGCCACATCACGGGGGTGGCCCGGCGTGACCCACGTCCTCGTCGTCGACAACTACGACTCCTTCGCGTACAACCTCGTCCAGTACGTCGGTGATGCCGTGGGCGCCCCCGAGGAGGGGACCGTCGACGTCCGGCGCAACGACGCACTCACCGTCGACGACATCCGCCGGGTGGACCCGGACGGCATCATCGTCTCGCCGGGTCCCGGCACGCCACAGGAGGCCGGCGTCTCCATCCCCGTGTTCCGGGACCTGGAGTACCCGACCCTGGGCGTGTGTCTGGGCCACCAGGCGCTGTGTGCCGCCGCCGGCGGAGAGGTGGGCCACGCCCCCGAAGTCGTCCACGGCAAGCCCTCGACGGTCCGCCACGACGGGCGGGGCCTGTTCGCGGCCCTCCCCGAGACCTTCGAGGCCGGCCGGTACCACTCGCTGGCCGTCGAGCGGACGGACCTGCCCGACCCGCTGAGAGAGACCGCCCACACCGACGACGAGCGCGAGGTCGTGATGGCCGTCCGGCACCGCGAGCGCCCACACGTCGGCGTCCAGTTCCACCCCGAGAGCATCCTGACCGACGTCGGGATGGGACTGGTCGAGGCGTTCTGCCAGCGGTGCCAGGCCCAGTAATAAAAGATTCGGTCGTTTATTCGTCACCGCTCGTTGGCCCACAACCCGGAGACGTGAGACAGACGGTTCGACGAAAAACTCGCGGGAATCCGGACGGATTGGGGCGTCGCGTCGGGTGTTTATACGGAGTGACGGGCAGATGTGTGGCCCACGGTGCGGGAGACTGCACCGGCATACGATGACACGAGACAACGAACGCAGTTCCGACGAACCGTCCACAGTCGATACCCGCCAGGCCGCTTCCGGGCCGTCCCGCCACGCAAACAGCCGCCCGGATTTGTCATCCGACATTGCAAACAGAGTTATACGTTTGGCACCTCGTTGGTTTGACATGAACGTCCATGACACGGAACAGAAAGAAGGAGGCGAATCGTTGGAGGCTGCCGGACAGCGGACGGACACCGATGGGGCGAACGAGTCGGGGACCTCGCGAGACACCGGTTCGCTCGACCGGCGCCGGTTCCTCGTCGCGGCGGCGACGCCGGCGGTCGCGGCGCTGGCGGGCTGTCCCGGGACCGTCAGCCGGACGTTCAGCGCGACGCCGGTCGTCCTCCCCGAGCCGGTCCAGTCGCGACGCGAGTACGCCGAGTCGTCGGTGGAGCAGATCACCACCGAGCGCTCGGGGTCGGTCGCTGGCGTCGACTTCGAGGCGACCATCGAGAGTTACATGTCGGCGTACCTCCACAACGACGGGGGCGGCGACACCGGCGTGCGCTACCCGGGGGTTGGCGCCTTCGCGTCCCCGAACGCAGCCATCCAGGGCAACATCATAAACCCCCTCGCGACGGAACCTCTGCAGTCGATTCTCGCGGGCGATGTCGTGGCGGAGGCGCGGTCGGAGATCCTCCGGCGACTCGGCGACGTTGCGGGGTCCGAAATCTCGTGGGTCCGTGGCCCAACGCCCGTCGAGACAGCGGCGATCACCGGCGAGTCGTCGGGAGCGAGCGCCGAATTTCTCGGTGATTCGGTGGACATCGAGACGTTCGGTGGCGTCGCTATCGGCGACGAATCGGAGGCTCCGTATGCCGTGCTCGCGTTCCTGGCCCGGCGGGTGGACGACGACGTGGCGATCTGCGCGAGCGTCCTCGACAGGCCACTGGAGGAGGGCGAGTCCACCGACCGCCCCATCGTGGGAGAGGAGACCGCGTACTTCACCCGAGACCACCTCGCCGGGGGGTTGTCGGTCGTCGTCGACCTGTTGGGGCTGTTCACGGTGCAGGGTCCGTCGACGCCCACGCCCACGGCTACCCCGACGCCGACGCCGACGCCGACACCAACCCCAACAGGGAGCGGCGGCACTGGGACGGTGATCGACGACTTCGAGGACGGCAACACCAGCGAGTACAGTCCGCTCGGTATCGCCAATTCCTCGTTCGTGAACGCCCCGACGGTCAACGGTTCGAAGGCGCTGAAGTTCACGAACATGTACGCGCCCTACGGAATCGAGTCGACGAGCGGCCTGCCGAACTACCCACACCAGGGTGACCGTTTCCGGGCGTGGTTCCGCTTCCAGAGCCCCCCGCAGGCGGACCAGAGTTTCCAGTTGCGGTTCGGGAAGGACGCTCAGGGCCGGCAACACCTCGTCAGCGCCAACAAAACCTCGTCGGGTGACTGGGACATCCGGCTGCTCGGGAACGGGTCGCCCAACAGCGGGGCCTTCAGCACGTCGCTCTCCGCGCAGACGTGGTACGCCTTCGACATCTCCTGGGGTCCACAATCCATCGAACTGCAACTGATCGAGCGCGGGAGTGGCAACGTGCTCGGGTCGACGAGGGTACCGGCGACCGGCGACGACGGCAACGACTACATCGCGTTCGAGGCGTATCCGCGCCAGCAGGCGTTCCTCTGGGACTACGCACATCTCACCGGGGGAGCCCGGAGCGGCTTCCCGCTGATCATCGACGACTTCGAGGACGGCAACACCAGCGAGTACTACGACACCGGACAGGTCAACACGTCGGTCGTGAATTCACCGACTAAAAACGGGTCCAATGCCCTGGAGTTCACGGATACGCTCCTCTACGGCATCGCCTCCGAGCCGGGGGGCCGCTCGTCTCAGCGGCTCCCCCACTACCCCCACATGGGCGACCAGTTCCGGGCGTGGTTCCGTTTCGAGAAAGCACTGTCCGTATCGTACGCCGGGTTCACCCTGGAATTCGGGAATGACGCTAGCGGGGGTCGTCACTCTGTCTGGGCGAACAACGGATCGAGCAACTGGAACGTCGGCCTCAGTCGGGTCAGTGGCGGGTCCGGAAACTTTTCGCCGACGCTCTCGAACGGGACCTGGTACGCGTTCGACATTTCGTGGGGACATACCAACATCGAACTCGATCTGCTCGACAACGCCGGCAATTCACTCGGCTCGACCACCATTTCTAGCGGGGGTGACAACGGCAAGGACTACATCAAATTCAAAGCCGAGGTTGGGAAGAACAACAGGTTCCTCTGGGACTACGCACACATCACTGGCTGGGCGCGCAACCCCTGACCGGCCCGGACCGTCGCAGAAAACACTTCATCTGGGGGCTCGCAGTCCCGCATCGATGCCCTCCAGCCCGAACGAAGACCTCCCCGAAGC
>CAZUWC010000014.1:0-6420 GCA_964623935.1 uncultured Halobacteriales archaeon | reverse complement strand
GCCCGCCGGAGTTTCTCGACGTTGTCCCGGCCGGAGGCTGCGGCCACGATGCGCACGTCGGGGTTGAGTTCCCGCGCCGTCAGAATGGCGAAGGCGTCCCCGGCGTCGTCGTTGGTGGCGGCGATGACCGCGCGGGCCCGCCGGATGTTGACGTCTTCGAGCGGGTCGTCGTCGCTGGGGTCGGCGGCGTAGACGTCGATGCCGCGGTTGCGCAACAGCGCGGTGCGGTCGGTATCGGGCGTCACGACGACGAACTCGACAGGGACACCTCGCGGTCGAACTGCCGGTAGTTGACCAGCACCGTCGGCAGGGACAGAAGCGACAGCGCGACCAGAGGCAACGAGAAGACGGACGCCTGGACGAGCCCCTGGGCGGCGGTGATGGGCAACAGCGCCACCGTCGAGTACCAGGCCGTCCGGTAGCCCCGGCGGAGCCCCCAGGTGCTCACCAGGAGGAGGAAGCCGGTGACTGCGCCGGTGAACCCGGCGACCTGCTGGACCGACGGGGGGATGAACGGCGCCAGCGGGCCGCCGGCCTGCCGGACGGTGATGTTGGCCAGCCCCGTCGCCAGCGAGAGCACGGCCACGGCCGTCGTCAACAAAACGGCCGCCCGCGTCCGCACCAGTCGCCGGGTCCCCGCTTCCAGGACCATGACCCCTCCTCGCCGTCGGCGGTATAAAAGCTGCCGACAGGGGGAGATGCGACCGCGGGCCCCTCCCGTCATCCCTCGACCCAGTTTCGCACTCGCCGGGCGACGGCGTCGGCGCGGTTCCAGACCATCCAGTGGTGGCCCCCCTCGACGAGCGACAGCGTTCCCCCGACGATATCGACCAGTCGCCGGCCCTGCGAGGGAGGGAAGTGATGGTCGTCGGTCCCCCAGCAGGCGAGCACTGGACACTCGAGTGCCCGGTATCTCGCCCGGAGCGGGCCGAGTTCGGCCTCGTAGTCGACGCACATCGCCACGAGGCGGTCGCGGACCTCCCGCCGGCCGAAGTGCTCCCAGAAGTCCGCCCGCAGTTCGGGGTCGAGCGCCGTCCCGTCGGGGAGGAACGTGTGGAGACACCGTCGGAAGACGACCCGCGGTGCGTAGGTGAGTCCCAGCCTGTTGATGCCGGGGAACGTCCGGAACAGTTCGATCTCGAGGGAGGTTTCGCCGTCGCCGACGAGCAGCGAGTTCGAGACGACCACGCCCCGGATCCGCTCGGGTGCCTCGGCAGCCGCGAGCAGCGCCGGCGGGCCACCCATATCCGTCCCCAGCAGGTACGCCTCCCGGTGGCCGAGGGCGTCGAGCACCGCCAGGAGCTGGTCCGCCCGCGCCGAGGGGTTCGTCGGTCCCGGCCAGGGGTCGCTCGCACCGAGTCCCGGCCAGTCGATGGCGACCACCTCGAACGCCCCGGCGAGTCGGCGGGCGAACCGCGCGTACAGCTGCAGCGTCTCCGGATAGCCGTGCAGGCAGACCAGCGGCGCCCCCTCGCCGACCGCAGCGTAGCGGACGTCGCGTCCACCGACAGTGCGAAACGACGTCTCCAGCGTCACGCCAGGTCACGCTCCAGGAGATCGGCCGCGTGGACCCCGGAGACGGTACAGAAACTGACCCACTGTCCCGGGTGGGTGGAACTCCCGGCCAGGTACAGCCGGTCGACGTGGGGGCTCCGGTGGTCCATCCGGCCACGCCGCATGAACGACGCGGTCATCACGGGGTTCATGCTGTCGCGGTAGAGGTAGAACTCGTCGCCCCAGTCCGCGACGACGCGGGCGTCCAGGAGTTCCCAGTCCTCGAGGCAGTCCTGCCACCACGACTCGGACACCAGCCCGTCCAGGTACGCTCGCTGTTCGTCGGAGGTCATCGACATCGCCCGGTCGTGGTCGATCGGTCCCAGGAGTCGTGCGGGATACCACCCGTCACGGCCGCGGCCGGGGTCGACAACGGCGGGCTGGACGAACAGCCGACAGGGGCCGCCGGTGGCCCCTAGCCGGAAGCGCAGGTACGGCGGGTCGGGTCGCCCGCGGACGGTCAGATAGGCACAGACACCGGGTGACTGCAGCGGGAGTCGCTCCAGCCCCCGTTCGACCCGTGCCGGAACCTCCTCGACCAGTTCCAGGTAGGTTCCGACGCCGCTGTAGTTGGACACCACCGCGTCCGCCCCGACGGTTCGGCCGTCGCTCAGCGTGACGCCGGTCGCTCTCCCGCCCTCGACCCGGATGCCCGTCACTTCTGTCCCGTACTCGACGGTCACGCCACACTCGCTGGCCCGGTCGGCGAGCGTCTCCGCGATCGTCCCGACACCGCCGGCCGGATAGTAGGCCCCGACCCCGTGGATCAGTGCGGGCACGAGCGCCAGCGGACTCGGTGCCTCCTCGAGGGACTGCCCGGCGACGTAGGTCCAGATGGCCACGGCCCGCCCGACCGGTTCGGGAAGCCCCGTCCGGTCGAGGACATCGCCGAGCGAGCGCAACAGGAACGGGATGTCACGCCAGGCACCGCTCCGGACCACGTCGAGCGGGCCGGGACTCGGCGTCCACTGCAGGGGTCGCAGGCGCTCGTGGATCGCTTCCGCCCGCTCGACGAACTCGCGGTACCGGTCGCCACTGCCGGGCCACGTCGCCTCGAGCCTGCTCGCGGTCGTGTCGCGGTCGCTCACGACCTGTATCCGGTGGTCGTCCCCCAGGTCGACGCGGTAGACCGACTCGACGTGCCGGAGGTCGAGCGCCGCCTCGAGTGTCAGTCCGAGCCGTTCGAAACTCCACGCGAGTCCCGGCCGGTCGAGCAGGATGTACGGGCCGGCGTCGAACCGGAACCCACCGCAGGTCGTGGGCGAGGCCAGGCCGCCGGGCGAGGACCGCGCCTCTATCAGTCTCACCGTGTGCCCGTGCTGACTGGCCCGGATCGCCGCCGCGAGCCCCCCGACCCCCGCGCCGATCACCACCACGCGTCCCATGCGCCGACCGTTCGGCTGGCTGGCATATCATCCCACCGGTGGCCCCGCCGGGCCGAACCCCGACCGGCGGCCAGCTATCACCAAAAGCGTCTTTACCATACCATGACAGGTGCGGATGTGCCAGTCTTCGAGTGCGAGACGGTCTTCGACGCGCCACTCGAACGGGTGTGGGAACTGCACACCTCCGGCGAGGGACTGCGGCGGCTGACGCCGTCGATTTTCGATCTCCGGATCGAGGAGGTGCGCGGGGCCGGGCCGGCCGATCCCCTCCCCGATGGCGCGGAGATCGACGTCTCCACGAACCCCGGCGGCGTCGGGTCCCGCGACACCTGGACGGCCGTCGTCGAGGCCTCGGAGTGCGACGGCGAGGCGCCCGTCTTCCGCGACCGGATGCGCGACGGTGCCTTCCCGGAGTGGGTGCACACCCACCGGTTCGAGACGGTCTTCGGCGACGAGACGCTGATGCGCGACCGGATCGAGTACCGCCTCCCGACGGTTCTCGGCCCACTCGTGGGCCGGTTCGGTGCCGTCGGGTTCGTCCCGGTGTTCTCGTACCGTCACCGGAGGGCGGCGGGGATTCTGGAGTCGTAGATGCCGGGGGCAGACGAGCGGTTCCCGAACGGCGACCCGCCGGGGCCAAGTCGGTTGCCGGTCGTGGGAAACGCCCTGCCCTTCTTCCGCCAGCCCTTCGAGTACCGGACCCGGGTCGCCGCGGAGTACGGGGACGTGGTCGACGTCTCGGGGCTCGGCCGGCGGGCGTTCCTGCTGTCGCGGCCGGCGGACATCCGGTGGGTGCTCGTCACGCGCGACGACCTGTTCGTCAAACCGGCCTTCGAGAAGCGCTTCGTCGAACGGGCGTTCGGTGACAGCCTCGCCTTCGTCGACGGCGAGGAGTGGCGCCGCACCCGGCGACTCGTCCAGCCGGTGTTCACGATGGAGCAGATCGGCCGCTACGGGGAGACCATGGTCGCGGCCGCCGACGATCTCCTCGCGGAGTGGCCCGACTCGGGGACGGTCGTCGTCGACGAGGCGATGCGCCGCCTGACGTTCGCGGTCCTCGCACGGACGCTGTTCGACCTGGAGACGGCGGCGATTCCGGACCTCCTCTCGGACTTCGAGGCGGTTGCCACGAAACTCCGGCCCGCGAAGGCGGTCGTCCCCGACTGGGTGCCGACGCCGACGAACCGCCGGTACAGGAAGGCGCTCGCCCGCCTCGAGGAGACCATCGACGGCCTCGTCGCGGAGCGGAGGCGCGAGGGGACCGACGGTGACGACCTGCTCTCGCTGCTGGTCGCCGCAGAGGCCGAGGGGGAGACCTCGTTCTCGGACGAACGGCTCCGCGACGAGCTGATGGGGTTCCTGTTCGCCGGTCACGAGACGACGGCGATGGCGCTGACGTTCGCCTGCTATCTCCTCGCGACGCACCCGGACGCCCAGCGTCGCCTCCGTCGGGAGATCAGGGACGTCCTCGACGGCGGTCGGCCGACCGTCGCGTTCCTCTCCGGGCTGGACTATCTCGACGACGTCCTGAACGAGTCGCTCCGTCTCTACCCGCCCAACCACATGATCCCCCGTGAACCGACCACTGACGTCGAGATCGGTGGCTACCGGATCCCGGAAGGCTCGTCAGTCTACTGTTCCCAGTGGGTGGTCCACCGCGACGACCGCTGGTGGGACGACCCCGAGCAGTTCCGCCCGGGGCGCTGGTCGGACGCCGACGGTCGACCCGAGTACGCCTACTTCCCCTTCGGGGGCGGACCGCGCCACTGCGTCGGGATGCGCTTTGCACGCCTGGAGATCCGCCTCACGCTCGTCCGGACCCTCTCGTCGTTCGTCTTCGAGGGGGTCCACTCCGGCGATCCGACGCTGGCTGCCGGCCTCACGACCCACCCGACCGACCCCATCGAAGTGACCGTCAGACGCGACGAGGCGTGACCACGGCGGGACGAGCACCGTACTGGCGACAGCCCTAAAGGGAGCGACGGCGTGAGGCCGGGTATGGCGTCGTTGCCGGTCGAGATACTGCTCGGCGTCTATCTCGGTCTGCTGGTCGGGATCATCCCGGCTCTCATCTCCTGGGCGCTCGGCTTCACTTTCAAGTACGTCACGGGCGTCACTCTCCCGGGGTTCGGGATGCTCGTGCTCGCCATCGCACTGGCGGGCGTCAACGGTGGCCTGCTGGCGCTCGCGGACCCGACGATCATGCAGACGCCCAACGCCCCGCGGGTCGTCACCGCCATCCTCGTGGTGGCGATGCTCGCGCTCCTTGCCCACAGCAAGGGCGACCAGATGGGGGCGTCGTTCCCGAAGCGCCTCTCCTTCGACCGCCTGCGTTCAGAGCGCCTCTCACAGGACCTCGCGGAGTTCATCGGCGGCGACGAGGTCCGGGTGCGCGTCGCCGGCGAGGTGGCGGACATGGAAGGGTACCCGCCCCTGCCCGACGATTTGCGCGCCGAGATCCGCGTCGCCGAACTCACCTTCCCCGCGGACCTGCGCGTGGACGAACTCGAAGAGCGGATGGAAGAGCGCCTCCGCACCGAGTACGACCTCGGGGACGTCTCGGTGTCCATCGACGAGCGCGGCCGGGCGACGGTCGTCGCGGCGCCGCCCTTCTCGGGGCTCTCGAAGCGCGTCGCGGAGGGACGCCACGCCGTCTCCGTGGCGGCACTGATTCCGACGGGGCTGGCCCGCGGCGACGAGGTGACCGTCATCACCCCCGACGCGCAGGTCCGCGGGACCGTCGTCAGCGCCCAGTCCGGCAGGGCCGAGGAGGAGGCCAGCGAGGACGCGGTCGACCCGGCGGGGCTTGAGGGTCCCGACGAGGAGAGCGACGAGGAGACGGCACCCAGTCCGGTCCGTGCGCCGACGACGACCGGCGGCGAGGGACGGCTGACCGTCGCGGTCACCCGGACGGACGTCCAGCCGCTGCTCCGGGCGGAGGAGGCGAAGGTCGTCGTCGAGTCCCGGGGCACCCGCCGGGAGTACGAGGTCGTGTCGCTGCTCCGGCGGGCCGACAGGCGCTTTCGCCGGTTCACGGTCCGGGCGGGTGACCTCCTCGACGGCCAGCCCCTGGGCAAGGCGGGCCTGCGGGAGACCTACGGGGTGGCGGTGCTGGCCGCGCGGACCGCGGACGGCTGGACCGTCGCCCCCGACGGGACGACCACGCTGGGTGACGGTGACGAACTGTTCGCGGTCGGGGGGCGGGAGGCCCTCGAGGAGTTCGGGTCCGCACTGGGCGGCGCCCAGCCGCGGGGTGACGACTGATGTTCGTCGCCGCTACCACGGTCCGGGAGGCGACCGAACTCGTCGCCGAACTCGTCTGGCTCGTCCTCCTGGCCGCGTTCCTCGCGGGAGTGGCCGCGTTCCTCTACCGGTGGTACGTCCGCGAACCGGTCCCGGCGGGGCTCTCGTTGCTGGTCGGGCTCGCCGGCGTGACGGTCTATCTCAACACCTCGCGGGCGCTCGGCCAGGTCATCGGCGG
>CAZUWC010000013.1:0-14437 GCA_964623935.1 uncultured Halobacteriales archaeon | reverse complement strand
TTGTCCGCGATCTGCTCCAGCCAGCGCGTCCGCTCGACAATCGTCGTCTCGCGCAGGACGCTCTCGGTCCGTTTGGCGGCCGACAGCGCCTCGTCCGCGAGCGAGGCGTCGGCCGCCGCCATCGTGGTGAGGAGGCCCCCCTCTGCCAGGTCCGTCACTTCCAGGTCGTCGGGCCCGGCATGCCACTCGCCGTCGATGTACACCCCGTCGGGATAGTTCGGTTTCGTCTTCGACATCGTAAGTAATAGTATTTACTCGTGATACAATAAACCCTTGGCAACCTGTCGGTCACCGGGAAATACCGCTGTCCGGGTCCGCGAGGAGGCCGTCGACGTCGGCCCGGTCGACGGTCGCCAGGTCGCCCGGGATTTCGCGTTTGAGTGCGGCGGTGGCCGCCCCCACGGCGAGAGCCCGGTCCAGCGCTTCGCCACGGAGGTGCGAGGAGAGGAATCCCCCGACGAAGGCGTCGCCGGTCCCGACGGGATAGCGGTCGGCGGCCTCGAAGGTGGGCTGGGAGTAGGTTTCGCCCTCTAACAGCGCGGTCGCCCCGGCCGCGCCCTCGGTGACGATGACCAGGTCGATGTCGTGTCCGGCGGCGAACTCCCGGGCGACGGTCCCGGCGTCGCCCTCGGCATCGAAGACAGTTGCGGCGTCGCGGTCGGCGACGACGAGGACGTCCACCGCGTCCAACAGCGGCGACAGCGTCTCGCGGGCCTCCGCCGGCGACCAGAGTTTTCCGCGGTAGTTCACGTCGAAGACGCGCGTCGTCCCGTTCCGTTCGGCGAGACCGAGCAGTTCGGCGGTCGTCTCCGCGAGCGTCTCGGAGAGGGCGGGCGTGATCCCGGTGACGTGGAGGGCGTCTGCCGCTGTGACTCGCTCGGTCGCGAGGTCGGCCGGTGTGGCGTCACGGATCGGCGTTCCCCCGCGGTCGTAGGTGACCGACGCGGTGCGGCTCTTGCCCCCGGGTTCCAGGTAGTAAGTCCCAACCCGACCACTGTCGGTCCAGTCGACGAGCGGGTCGACGCCGTGCTGTCGGAGCCTGGCGGGAATCCGGCGGGCGAGCGGCGAGTCGGGCAGCCGGGAGAGCCAGGCGCTGTCGAGGCCGAGGCGGGCGGCGGCGACGGCGACGTTGCTCTCGGCACCCCCGACGTGGACGGCGAACTCGTCGGCGGTCTCGAGGCGCTCGTCAGCCGTCGGCGTGTACCGGAGCATCGTCTCGCCGACGGTCACCAGCGACGGGGGTCCGGAGCCGTCGACCATTCTCACTCCCCGGGGACGCCCGGCGGTTCGTCGGTATCCACGACGATTTCGTGGGCCTCGATATCCTCGAGGGCAGCCAGCTGGCCGCCGACGTTGAGTATCTCGCCGCCGGATTCGACCACCAGGGTGGCCTTCTCGCGGTTGGTCCCGAAGGCGACGCTGACGACCGTCCCGTGGACGGTCCGGCGGTCACCGGAGGCGATGTCCCGTCCCTCGATGGAAGCGTACAGCGTCTCCTCGATGTCCTGGAGTTCGGCCACACAGCGGCGGATGGTGGTGTACCGGCGCGGGAAGGGACGGTGCGTGTCGGCAGTCGCCAGGGTTTCGCTGGTCGTCCAGAGCACGGTGTTGAAAAAACCCGTGACGAGAAACCCCAGCTCGGAGCGGTTGAAGATGACGCCGTAGCGGTCGGCACCGTTCTCGAGGGCGTCCGTGGTCGCGTAGAGGGCGTACTCTCCGTCGGCAACCGCGACGACGGGCGTCGTGATGCCCTGCCGGGCCCGGACGGTGTCCGCAATCCCGGTGTAGTCGTACTCCCCGGGGCTCGGCAGGTCGGCGGCGGGCGAGAGCAGGAGGTCGACCGCGACGCCGTCCGCCCGGGCCGACGTGATTTCGTCACCAAAGTCCGAGAGGAGGGCCGAATCCAGCGAGAGCATGAGTTCGTACTCGGCGTCCTCGATGATCTCCTCGATGTACCGGAGGATCGTCGTCCGGGATTTGACGAGTGAGGCGCCCTCGGCGTCGCGTGCCGGCGCGACGTACCGCTCGTTCAGTCCCTCGACGAGGTCCGACAGCGAGGTCTGCAGGTCGCCGAAGGACTCCTCGGGGTCGACCGCGAGGACCTTCATCGGGCGCGACTCCTGGAGTTCCACCAGTCCCATCTCGGCCAGGTCACGGACGGTATCGTAGACGCGGGGCTGTGGGATGTCCGCCCGTTCGGCCAGTTCCGAGGCGGTCAGTTCGCCGTGTTCCAGCACCGTGAGGTAGGCCTTGGCCTCGTACTCGGCGAAGTCGAGCCTCTCGGCCAGTTCCTCGAGGGAGCCGTGCAGGTCGTCGGTCATGTCGGTTCCCTCTGGATGGCCCACCCAGTAGGGTCTGTCGGTTCGCGCTCCGAAAGCTACACTGGCCCGCCCCGCGAACCCCGGGCATGAGCGAGATACGACCGGACGGTGACCCGCTCGGTATCCACGGCGTCGTCCCCCCGACCATCACGGCCTTCGACGAGGAGGGCGACCTCGCGCCCGCCGAATGTGCGGCCCACGCCCGCTACGTCGTCGAGGGCGGCTGTCACGGCGTCTTCCCGCTGGGCACCAACGGCGAGGAACCGCTCGTGACCGCCGAGGAACACGGCCGCGTCGTCGAGGCAGTCGTCGACGAAGTGGGCGGCGAGGTACCCGTCATCGCTGGCGTCGGCGCCCCCGCGACCCGCCAGGCAGTGGCCAACGCCCGCCGGGTGGAAGGGGCTGGCGCCGACGGAGTCGTGGCGGTCACACCCTACTACTACCCGGTCGACGACGGGGCCGCAGTCGCACACTACGGGGCGGTCACCGACGCCGTCGACTGTCCGGTCTACGTCTACCACATCCCCTCACGGACCGGCAACCACCTCTCGCTCGAAGCCTGGGAGAAAATCGCGGCCCTCGACGGCATCGCCGGCCTGAAAGACTCCAGCAAGGACGTCCCCTGGTTCTCGCAAGCGATGGCACGCGCGCCCGACGTGACGTACCTGGTCGGATCGGACTCGCTCCTGCAGGCTGGCTTCGGACTGGGCGCCGCCGGCGCGGTCAGCGCCGTCGCGAACGTCTTCCCCTCGCTCGCCGTCGACTGTTACGACGCCTACGCGGCCGACGACTGGGCGGCCGTCCGTGACCTCCAGCACCGGATATTCGAGGTGCGGGATGCCCTGAAGTCTGGCCCCTACATGGCTGGCGTCAAGAGCGCTCTCGAGGTACTGGACGCCCCGGTCGACCCCGGACCGCTCCGGGAGCCACTCCGGCGGATGGACGAGCCCGACCGGGCGGCGCTGGCTGACCGTCTCGACGACCTCGACGTTCGATAGCGCGAGTGTGTGGGGGAGACCGAGAACCTCCGGCACAGTGCCGAGTGTCCCGAGTGTGGTGGACCACCCGGGCCAGCCGAGTGAGCCGGACGGTCCATTCGTGGGACGCGCCGATTTTTTCCCGACACGCTTAGGTGACTGAACAGTCGAGGTTACGGGAGGATGACCTCCCGTCGGAGGCTCCTGCGGACCCTCGCGGGCGCGTCGGCTATCGGCACCTCCGGATGTGTCCTGCTCCCCGACAGCGTGGGCGCACCCGCCGGCGAGCGACCCCGGACCGGGAACGTGCGGGCGCGCACTGGGACCTTCGCAGACGGCGTCGACCGGTACCTCGCCGACCACGACGTCCCGGGCGCGGGTATCGCGTTTGCGGGGCGCGACGGGGCGGTCAAGTCCGGCGGTATCGGGTGGCAATCACCCGGCACAGCGGCAGCGGTGCAGCCGGACTCGCTGTTCCGGATCGCCAGCCTCTCGAAACCGATCACCGCGGCGGCGGTCCGACGACTCGTCGCCGAGCGTGGACTCTCGCTGCACGACACCGTCTTGACGCACCTGGCTGTCGACCCGCCCGGTGGCGAGCCCGCCGACCCGCGGTTCGCCGACATCACAGTTAGGCACCTGTTGACCCACCGGGGTGGCTGGGACCGCCAGGAGTCGTTCGACCCGATGTTGCGTCCCGTCCGGGTCGCAGGCGAACTCGGCGTCGAGCCGCCACCGAGCGCGCGGGACATTGCCCGGTACCTTCTGGGCCAAAAGCTGGACTTCGCTCCGGGTACCGAGTCGGCCTACGCGAACGTGGGCTACCTGTTGCTGGGTCTCCTGCTCGAAGACATATCGGGAGGCTCATACCAGGGGTACGTCGAGGAGACGGTCCTCGCGGCCGCGGACGTCGAACCGTCGAACCTCCGACTCGGGCGGACGCTGCCGGAACATCGCCCGTCACGCGAGGTCGCCTACGCGGCGAACGGCCACTGCCGGGACGCCTACGGGTCGAGTCCGCTGCACCGCGTCCCCTGTCCCGACGCCGGCTTCGCCATCGAACCGATGGCGGCCCACGGCGGACACATCGCAACTGCGGGTGCCTATGTCCGGTTCTTCGACGCGTTCGATTCGCTGGGCGAGCGCCGCGAGGCGTCGATACCGGACGTCGCCAACGGTGCCCTGCCGGGGACCATCTCGGTGGCGTACCACTCCCAGCGCGGGGACACGGGCGTGGTGCTCTGTAACCGGCGGACGAACGACCCGTCGGGGCTCCGAGCAGTGGTGCGACGTGGGCTGGCGGCGCTCGGGTAGCGACCCCAGGCGACACTTCCCGGCGGCCGCGCGCGAGGCGGGCCTGGACGCCGTCGCGGTGACCGACCACGACAGTCAGGGCGGGCCCTGGACACGAACACCTCCACGGGAGAGACGGAGGGTCGGAGTCTCTCGGCCCCGGCTTATCCACCCGGTCACGATCCGTTCGAGATTCGGTCAGCAGGAACGGGCGTGACACGCCTTCGAACGCCCACTGGGTCCACGTTGTCTGTGAGTGGACCGTGACCGGGTGGATAGCTGTCACCGCACGTGTTCGTCGAGGAACTCGACCACGCGGGAGTAGGCCTCGATGCGGTTCTCCAGTTTCGAGATGCCGTGACCCTCGTCCTCGAAGACCAGTTTCTCCACGGGGACGCCCTGCTCGCGGGCCTGCTCGACTATCTGTTCGGCCTCTTCGAGGGGCACCCGGGGGTCGTTGGCCCCGTGGAGGACGAACAGCGGTGCCTGGATGGACTCGATGTTGTTGATGGGGCTGATCCGCTCCAGGAGGTTGCGGTCCTCCTCCAGTGACCCGTACTCGGCCTCCCGCAGTTGTCGGCGCCAGGGACCCGTATTCTCGAGGAAGGTGACGAAGTTCGCGATGCCCACCGAGTCGACGCCGGCGGCCCACAGGTCGGGATACTCGGTCAGCGCCGCGAGCACCATGAATCCACCGTAGGAGCCACCTTTAGCGACGATGCGGTCCGGATCGACCGCCGGCCGGTCACACAGCCACTCGACGGCGGCCTCGATGTCCCGGACCGCGTCCATGCGCTTCTCGACGTCGTCGAGGTGGGTGTAGGCCTTCCCGTAGCCCGTCGACCCCCGGACGTTGGGTTCGAAGACAGCGTAGCCCCGCGAGAGGAAGTACTGCACGAGCCCCGAAAACGACGGCCTGCGCTGGCTCTCGGGCCCGCCGTGGATGTCGACGATGACCGGCGTCTCGCCCGCCTCGGTGTCCGGGGGCACGGAGAAGAAGGCCGGAATCTCGCGCCCATCGAAGGTCTCGTACCGGACGAGGTCGGGTGCGACGAAGGACTCCGGCGGGATGCCCGCAGTCGAGGCGTGCGTCCAGCGGGTCGTCGCCTCGGGTGCTTCCCCACCCTGTCCGGCCTCCTGGAGGGATTCGATGTCCACGACGTGGACGTTCGTGTTGGCCGTCCGGCCCGAGGCCGAGAGCGCGAACCGCCGTCCCTCGGGACCGAAACTCACGCCGCCCGCGACGTCGCCGGGAAGCGCCGGGGAGGCGAACTCCTCGATGGTCAGCGCCCCGGCCAGGCGGCCGGCGGTCAGTTCCGTGTAGCCGTCGACGTTGCGCGAGTAGACGACCAGCCCGGTCTCCTCGTCGAGTGCGACGCCGCCGACGTTCCAGTCTCCGCCCTCGTGGACGGTGTCCAGTCGGCCGGTTTCGGCGTCGAGGCGTGCGAGGGAGAGGGTGTCCGCGCCGTCGTCGGTGACGAGGTAGAGGGCCTCGCCTTCGGGCCCCCAGCCCGCGCTCAGGTAGCGGACGTCACCGTCGTGGGGCGTCAGGTGGGTCAGGTCGCCGCGCTCGATGTCGAGCACGTAGACGTCCTGGTCGAAACTCCAGTGGGCCTCCGTGACGACGAGCCGGGTGTCGTCGGGACTCCAGCCACCCACCGAGAGCCAGCCGTCGCCCTCGTAGACCAGGTCGGCGTCGTCGCCAGTCTCGTCGCGTCCCTGGACGTAAATGTCGAACACCGCTTCGTCGCGGCGGTTCGAGGCGAAGGCGAAGCGGTCGCCGTCGTGGCTCCAGCCACCCCAGCGGTGCTTGGCCTCCGGGGTCCCGGTCAGGTCGGTGACGGACCCGTCCGCGTCGAGGCGGTGGAGTTGCACCCGTTCGTTGCCGCCCCGATCCATGCCGAAGACAAACTCCGGGCGTTCGGGCGAGGCGGTGACGAACGAAACCGGTTCGTCGTAGAAGGTCCGCTGTTCGGGCCAGGCGCCCGGCCGATCAAGCGTCCAGACCTGCGCGACGCCCGTCGTATCCAGCAGGAACGCGACCGTGCCGTCGGCGGCGACGCTGGCGCCGTAGGCGCTCCGGATCGTCAGGTAGCGTTCGATGTCGACCACTCGAAGAGCGTGGGCGGCCCGGCCCATAACGGTGGCGAGCCCGAAGCCCACACAGTTTTGACAGCGGGTGCCCTCCGGCCGCGTATGCGCCTCGCGTTCGTCGCCATGGAGACGGCCAACCACCGCGAGACCGCGGGCAATCACCGCTTCGAGCGGGTCGCCCGCCAGCTCGCTGCGGCCGGCCACGAGGTGCGGGTCTTCTGTTCGCAGTGGTGGAGTAGCGACCCCGACACGGTCGAACTCGACGGCGTCGAGTACCGGGGGCTCGCCGATGCCGACGCCCTGGGAAAGTTCTGTCTCCGCCTCCCGTACGCCATCTTCCAGTACGCGCCGGATGTCGTCCACGCGCGCCCGGCACCCCCGCCGCAGGTCGTCGCGGCCTCGGCCGGGGGCACCCTCGCGCGGGCACCCCTCGCTGTGGAGTGGTTCGGCGACGAGGGGCTCGACCCCGACGCGGCCGCCACCCGCATCGTCGCCCGAGAGCCCCAGATGGTCGTCACGCCCTCCGAACTCGTCCGGACGCGGGTGCGGGAACTCGGCGCGCTCGATGCCGGCTCGCGGGTCGCCCCCGAGGGCATCGACTTCGATGCGGTCCGCGGGGCGGACGTGGCCGGGGATATCGACGTCGTCTACGCCCACCCGCTGGACGCCACCGCGAACATCGAGAGCCTGCTGCTCGGACTGGCCGAACTCCGGGACCGCGACTGGACTGCCACCATCGTTGGGGACGGTCCGAAGCGGCCAGACTACGAGCGCCAGGTCGCCGACCTCCGGATCGACGACCGCGTCACCTTCGCCGGGGCCTGTGACCGCGACCACCGCCTGCGTCTCTACCGCGGAGCCCACGTCTTCGTCCAGACGGCCTACCGCGAGTACTTCGCGACGGAACTGCTGTGGGCGCTGGCCTGTGGCTGTGTCGGCGTCGTCGAGTACCAGGCCGAGTCCAGCGCCCACGAACTCATCGAGAACTACGAGCGCAGTTTCCGCGTCACGGACCCCCAGGGCATCGCGGACGCCATCGTGGACGCCGGCCAGTACGACCGCCTCGACGTGGACGAGACCTGGAAATCCTACGACCACGACGCCGTCCGGGACCGGTACGTCGACACCTACGAGACGCTGCGCTCCGAGTTCAGCTTTATCTGAACGGTTCCGTCGTCGGAACTCTTTTGTCGCCTCTCTGGAAAGTGGGACCGATGTCGACCTCGCAAGCCGGCACCGTCTACGCCGAGACCCTCGCGGCCTTCGAAGCGCTCGCAGGGCCGGGGGAACCACTCACGGCACCGGAAGTGGCGTCGGAACTCGACTGTGACCGGCGGGCGGTCTACGATCGGCTCCAGGCGCTCGTAGAGCGCCGCGAGTTGCGGACGAAGAAGGTCGGGTCCCGTGCCCGCGTCTGGTGGCAGCCGACCGGCGAGCGACAGCGCCGGTACGAGACGGCGTTCGACGGGGCGGACGCCTCGCTGTGGCTGCTCGACGGTGAGGGACGGGTACTCGACGCGAACGGGACGGCACGCTCGCGTCTCGGTGTCGACCGGTCCGATGTGGCCGGGACGCCGCTCCCGGAGACTGGCTGGTGGCCGTCCCGGGACGCGGGGACGGGACCCATCAGGGAGGCCATCCGGCACGCCAGCGAGGGACAACGGGTCCGCAGGCAAGTGACCGTTGCCGACGCCGGGGAGACGGTCCCGGTGGAACTCGTCGTCGGGCCACTGCCTGGTGACCTGTTGCTGGCGGAGGTCCGCCCACTTGTCGCGACGGATGCCGACGACAGGACCGGGACGGCGAACGTCGCGGTCGAACTCGAGTTCCGTTCGGACCAACTCGCCGCGACGTTACTGGAACACGCGACCGACACCGTGGAAATGCACTCCGACAGGGCAGTCTCGATGCCCGACGGGACGACGCGGCGGTACTGGACCGTCACCGGAGTGGCCCCGGAGACGTTCCGCGCCGCCATCGAAGCGTTGCCGACGATCGATGACAGCCGGCTCCTGCGGACCGTCGGGGACACCTGCCGGTTCGAACTCACCATTGTCGACCCGTCGATTCAGGGGGCATTCGACTCGTTCGACGGCGAATTCAACTCGGCGTCGCTCCGGGACGACCAGTTCTGCTTTCGCGGTCGGTTCCCGCGGACGGTCGACGCGGAAGGCGTCCTGGACACCGTTCGGGGCATCTTCCCGGACGTCGAATTCGTCTCTCAGCGCCGCGTCCTCACGTCGGCGTACCTCCAGCAACTGGTCGAGGACCGCCTGACCGACCGCCAGCACACCGTCTTGAAGCTCGCCTACTCGGCCGGCTACTACGAGCAACCCCGGGGGAGTACTGGCGCCGAACTGGCCGACGAACTCGGCGTCTCCAAACAGACGTTCCACCACCACCTCAGGAACGCCGAGGCGACGGTCTGTGAGCAGGTCTTCAAGGACGCGTCGACGGAATTCTGACTGGTCAGGGGAAGGTTTAAATCGGGAACTGTTGTGGCTCGGTATAGGCCTCCAGATGCTCCCCCTGTGAGGCCACACGGTCCGGTCTCCCCCCATCCCCTTCGTTTTAATCGTGCCGGAAACACCGCGTCCCGGTGAAGACCATCGCGATGTCGTGCTCGTCCGCAGCCGCGATGACCGCCTCGTCGTTTTGCGACCCACCCGGCTGGATCACTGCCTCGACACCGGCCTCCGCCGCCCGGTCGACACCGTCGGGGAACGGGAAGAACGCGTCCGAGGCCATTACCGTGCCCTCGGCGTTTTTCCCTTCGGCGTGTTCCCCGGCTTTCGTGACCGCGAGGCGAACGGCATCGACCCGCGACATCTGGCCGGCACCGACGCCGACTGTCTCGGTCCCATCCGCGAGGAGGATGGCGTTGGACTTGACGTGTTTGACCACCTGCCAGGCGAAACACAGCGATTCGAGCTGGGCGTCCGTGGGCTCGCGTTCCGTGACGATGTCCACGTCGTCAGGCGTCACCCGCTGGAAGTCACGCTCCTGGACGAGTCGTCCGCCCACGAGCGGTTTCTCCGTGAGTCGCTCGGAGCGGTCCTCGAACCCCTGTCCGCTCTCCGCGCCCGCGACTTCCAGAACGCGGAGATTCTCACTCCCACAGAGAATGTCGAGTGCCGCACTCGTGTAGCCCGGCGCGACGACCACCTCCTTGAACGACTCGACGATGCGGTCGGCAGTACTCGCGTCACACTCGCGGTTCAGCGCGACGATACCGCCGAAGGCGCTCATCGGGTCCGTCGAGAGGGCCCGCTGGTACGCGTCCGCGAGCCGCTCGGCCGTCGCACACCCCGCCGGGTTGGTGTGTTTGATGACCGCCGCCGCCGGCCTGTCGAACTCCTTGACGAGGTTCAACGCCGCGTCCGCGTCGTTGTAGTTGTTGTACGACAGCGCCTTCGCGCCCTCGTTGTGCTGGACGGCGTCGACGACGCTGGCCTCCTCGACGCTGTGGTCCCCGTAGAGTGCCGCCTCTTGATGGGGGTTCTCGCCGTAGCGCAGGCTCGCCGTGCGGTCGGTGCTCGTCACGCGCCGTGCCGGGAACTCCCCTCCGGCGTCGCCCTCGACGTGGACCGTTCCCGCCTCGCGGTCGACCGCGACCCGTCCCTCGGCGAACCACCTGACTGCCCGCGGGTAGGCGCGGAACTCCCCCTCGTAGAGCACCCGCTCTTTGAGGTCCGCGCGGGTGTCCCCCTCGTAGACCGGGATCGGCTCCTGGGTGACGATGGGGCCGGCGTCGATCTCGGCCTCGATGACGTTGCCCTCCTCGTCGGTGGCGTCGGTGACGACGTGGACCGTACAGCCCGTCACGGTCACGCCCGCCTCCAGCGCGTCCCCCCAGGCGTCGGCCCCCGGGAACGCGGGCAACAGTGACGGGTGGACGTTCAGCGTGGTGGGGACCGACTCGAGGAACGTATCCGAGAGGATGCACATGTAGCCGTCCAGACAGACAAGATCGACCTCGTGGTTCGACAGGGCGTCGAGGATGCGTCGTTCGTGGGCCCGCCTGCCCTCGTCGTCACCGCGAACGACCGTCTCCGTGGGGACGTCGCGCTCGCGTGCGCCTTCCAGGACCGGCGCGCCATCGGTGTTCGTGAGGACGACTGCGAGTTCCGCACCGCCCGGAGCGTGGTCGGCGATGTTCAGCAGGTTCCGCCCGCGGTTCGAGGCCATACCGGCGATGTGCATGTCCGGGTGGCGGCGTGGCGCGCGCAAATGTGTTGGGGTCTCCGTCAGTGAGTCCCACGGGACCGCCGCTATACCGGCAGGTCGACCCCGGCGCACCCCGGCAAGGGGTCGACTGACAACGAGATATGCCATTTTGGCTTTTCCAAACGAGTATCGAATTTTTCGCTACACAAAGAAATTTTTCTGAATAGGAGGTTTTAAGGGAGTCGCCACCGTACAAACAGAGTGCAATGAGCACCCAGAAGACCGTCAACCAGGAGTTCGGCACAGTCGAGGAGAGCCCGGCGTTGCGCCTCGAGGAGGATAAGGCCGAGCAGATCATCGACGCGCTGAACACCGACCTCGCGGATGCGTACGTCCTCTATCACCAGCTCAAGAAACACCACTGGAACGTCGAGGGTGCGGAGTTCCGCGACCTGCACCTGTTCCTCGGCGAGGCGGCCGAGAGCGTAGAAGAGGCCGCCGACGAGATCGCCGAGCGCGCCCAGGCGCTGGGCGGGACGCCCGTCTCGGGCATGGACAACCTCCAGGAGTTCTCCACCGTCGAGCCCGAGGGTGAGGACGTCTACGACATCCGCACCTCGCTGGAGAACGACATGGAAGTGTACGCCGACATCATCGAGACGATCCGCGACCACGTCGAACTCGCCGAGAACCTCGGGGACCACGCCACGGCGGAGATACTTCGGCAGATTCTCGTCGAAACCGAGGATGACGCCCACCACATCGAACACTACCTCGAGAGCGATACCCTCGTCCTCGACGGCGCGATGAAGTAGTCGGCGGACCGACCCCCGTATCGGCTGGAAACCACACCATTCGTTCTCTCGCTTCGAGAAATCGCGGAGTCTTGGCTGCCGGAAACTGGATGTCGTAGCGGCAAAACGGGAGTTACGTTTCCAGGTCGACAGTCAGACTGGAGGCGATCCAGCCGTCGCTGTTGTCCTCCTCGACGAACACGGTTCGTCCGGGTGCGCTCTGGTGGGCGGTCACCGCGACCGCCGGCGCGGGGGCCTCCCGCGGGTCGTCGGCGTCGTCTCCGTCCGACCGGCCCTCCTCGATGGTCGTCATATCCGGAGTTAGGCGACCCTAAAGCTATAAGGTTTTTGGATCGCCTAAACCAGGCTGAATTTTCATCCCGGCCCGTGCTTTTTGTGTGCCGGCGGCCTACCGGGAGGCATGAGCCAGCGCCGCGAGGACGGGGCCGACCCTGCCGACACCGTGGGGGACCTCGCCCGGACAGTCGAGGAGTTGCAGGGTGAACTCGCACGCGGAGCTTCACCGCCGGGGCCCCGGCCGCCGACCCCGCGGGACCTCGCGCGGTTCACGAGCGAGGTGACCATCCCCGCCATCGTGCTCGCTCTGGAGACGAACGTCCGGTTGTTGCGGTTGCTCCAGCGGGCGCTACGCCTTGCGGCAGGCGAGGACCCGCGTCGGGGAGGAGGTGGGACCGCGGCCCGCGAGCGCGCCGAGGACCTGGGCCGACGGACGCTCGGGCGTCTCGACGACGCACTCGCCGACCTCCAGGATGCCCTGGAGGGGCGCCCGCCCGAGGACCCGGCCCGGGAGTTGCTCGACGAGGCGCGGTCGCTCCGGGAGGAGGTCGACGCGCGCCTGGCCGCCGCGGAGAGCGACCGGTCAGCCGACCGCCCCGGAGAGGGCGGCGTGGACGTCGACGTCGAGTCCGAACTCCAGTCGATCAAGGACGACCTGGACGACGACGGCGACGGCACCAGCGAGCGACCGGACTAGCGGACCGGCTCGAACCGGAACCCGTCCCAGTCCTGGCTGTCGGGCTCGCGGATACCGGCCCCGGGCTCGCGGAGTTGCTCGACGTACACCGGCCGGACGGTATCGCCTGTCGAGACGTCCGCGGTCGTGCCGCCGATGGCCCGCACCGTCGTCCCGTTTACCTCGAACTCGACGATGGCGATAGTGTTGGGTTCGCGGACGCCAGGCGGCGTCGCCCGGCTCTCGGTCCAGGTGACCACCTCGGCCTCTCGTTGGGAGAGGTCGACAGTTTCGGTCTGGTCCTCGCCACACTCCGGGCAGACCGCGTGTCCGGGGTAGGTGAGGTGGCCGTTGGGACACCGGTGAGCCTCGAAGGCCGGCGTCTCCGCGTCGGTCATGACGGGGCCTCCAGGATGGTGGTTGTCACGCAGTTTCCGAAGCCACCGACGTTGCACGCGAGGCCCCGCTCGGCCGGGACCTGTCGTTCGCCGGCCGCTCCCAGCAGTTGCTCGTAGAGTTCGACCACCTGGGCGACCCCCGACGCACCGAGGGGGTGACCCTTGGACTTCAGCCCACCGGAGGTGTTGACGGGGAGGTCGCCGTCCATCGTGGTCTCGCCCGCCGCCACGCGCTCCCAGGCGTGGCCCTGCTTGGCGAACCCGAGCGCCTCCATCTGGAGGAACTCGAGGATGGTGAACATGTCGTGCAGTTCCGCGACGTCGACGTCCTCCGGATCGCAGTCGGCCATCCCGAAGGCGCCCGCGCCGCTGTCGACGACCGCCTCCATCACGGTGGGGTCCTCGCGCTCGTGGACGACGTGCGTATCGGTGGCGCCGTCGATGCCCGCGATGACGACGTACTCGTCGGTGAGTTCGCGGGCCACCTCGACCGGACAGAACAGCAGGGCGGCGCTCCCGTCGGTCACCGGACAGAAGTCGTACAGCCGGAGCGGGTCGGCCACGATGGGACTCTCCAGGGCCGTCTCGACGTCGATCTCCTTCTGGAACTGCGCCTTGGGATTGTTGGCGCCGTTTGCGTGGTTCTTTACCGCCACCTCCGCGAGGCTCTCGCGGGGCGCGTCGAAGCGTTCGAGGTAGTGGCGTGCGGTCAGTCCGGCGAAGGAGGGCAGCGTCAGCCCGTGCTTGTACTCGACGGGGTGGGTGATGGAGGCGATGACGTCGGTCGACTCCGCCGTCGAGCGGTGGGTCATCTTCTCGCCACCCACGAGCAGGGTCATCTCGCTGGCGCCCGAGGCGACGGACTGCCAGGCCTCGTAGACGCCGGCCCCGCCCGAGGCCGAGGTCTGGTCGACACGTTCGGCGTAGGCGCCGAGCAGGCCCAGGTCGTGTGCCAGTGCGTTCATGACGCCCGTCTGTCCCTCGAACTCGCCGCTGGCCATGTTCGCGACGTAGAGGTGCTCGACCGCCTCGCGGTCGACGGGAGCGTCGTCGAGACAGGCCTCCCCGGCCTCGGCCAGCAACTCGCGGATCCAGGCTTCCCGTTGGCCGAACTGCGTCATCGACGCGCCGATGATCGCGACGTCCATGCCCGACGCACTCGCGCCGCCGTTGTGTTCGTTTCGGTCGGACTCCCGGAATCGTTGTCTGTGATGCCGTCGCGTCTGTCGAGAACAGCCAGAAAGCCCCCGGCCGCTCTCTAGGAATCGTGGTTTGTGACTTCATCGCGACCACCGCGACCAGCCAGAAAGCCCCCGGCCGCTCTCTAGGAATCGTGGTTTGTGACTTCATCGCGACCACCGCGACCAGCCAGAAAGCCCCCGGCCGCTCTCTAGGAATCGTGGTTTGTGACTTCATCGCG
>CAZUWC010000012.1:0-15043 GCA_964623935.1 uncultured Halobacteriales archaeon | reverse complement strand
TCCTTCGCGTAGAAGGTTCGCCCGCGGCCGGCGTCGAATCCGCGGGCCTCCAGGGCCATCGCCTGCGTGTTGACCTGCCGGATGGCGGTCATCAGGACCGGAATCAGCAGGGGGACGTAGTTGCGGATGCGCTGGATGGGGCCACCCTCCGAGAGGTCGAGTCCGCGGGCCTCCTGGGCCTGCTTGACCGTCCCGGTCGCCCCGAGGAAGGTCGGGAACAAGCGGAGTGCGGTCCCGACGGCGAAACAGAACGCGAACGGAATCCTGAACCCGCGCATCCCCTGGACGATCTCCTCGTTGGAGGTGGTGGTGATGAAGGCAAAGCCGGCGACGATGAAGGCGATGATTCGGGTGCTCCGCCCCAGTGCGAAGAGGAACTGGTGTTCGGTGATGGTCAGCACGGGCGTCGCGAGGACGACCGGCCCGCGGGCGGGCGCGTACAGCGGCCAGACGACGAACCCCACGAGGAACAGCATGACGAGTATGAACCACAGTCGGAGGAGGTTCCGCAGGCCGCCGGCGTACCACAGCGAGAGGAGCGCGACCAGGAACGGGACAGCCACGAAGACTGGGTCGGTGAAGACGTAGGCGGCGACGAACAGTCCGACCACCAGGGCGACCTTCGCCCGCGGGTCCAGCGCGTGGAGGAACGTCTCCCTGTCGACGTACAGCGTCGGCGCGCTCACGCCCCGTCACCTCCCTCGCGGACCCGTCCCAGACTGTCATCAGGTCCGATCTCCCGCCGTCTGTCCCCCGGCTCCGCTTCGGGCCCGCCGAGGCTCTCGACGACCTCGCCGACCGACAGCGCCGGCAGCGCGTCCTCGCGGTCGACGGCCCGCGAGAGCGCGTTCGACAGCGCTACTGGCCCTGGCGGCTGGAGTTGCCACGAATCGAGTCGGTCCTCGTCGGCGAAGATTTCCCTCGTCGGGGCATCCGCGACCACGCGGCCGTTCTCCATGACGACCGTCCGGGGCGCGTAGTAGGCAACCGACGCCATGTCGTGGGTGACCATCACGACGGTCAGTCCCTCCTCGCGGTTGAGCCGTGCGACGAGGTCCATGAAGCGGGCCTGCTGGGTGGCGTCGAGGCCGGTCGTCGGTTCGTCGAAGACGATGACGTCCGGGTCGGTCGCGAGGATGCTCGCGAGGGCGACCCGCTGGCGCTGTCCCTTCGAGAGAGCGAAGGGATCGGCCTCCGCCAGCCCGTCGAGTTCGACCGTCTCGATTGCCTCCGTGACGCGCCGGTCGAGTTCCCCGCCCGCGAGCCCGAAGTTCTCCGGGCCGAACGCTACCTCGTCGCGGACGGTCCGCTCGAAAATCTGGTGGTCGGGGTTCTGGAAGACGAACCCGACGTGGCGGCCGACCTCGGACATCGAGAGCCCGCGCAGGTCCTCGCCGCGCCACCTGACCTCTCCCCCATCGGGGTCGAACAGCCCGTTGAGGTGCTTCGCGAGGGTGGTCTTCCCGCTGCCGTTGTGGCCGACGACGGCGACGGTCTCGCCTTGCCTGATGTCGAGCGTGACGCCGTCGACGGCCCGCACCGCCCCCCGGTCGGTGTCGTACTCGTAGACGACGTCCTCCAGTGCGAACTCCACGTCGCCCGGTGACTCCCCCGTCTCCGCGGGCGCGCAGCCGGCGTCCTCTTGGCCCGGTGGCGACCACTCCAGATCGGACTCGCGGACCCGCTGGACCGCGGCCTCGACAGTGATCGGCGGGTCGTCGAGACCCAGGCGGTCGAAGATGTCGACGACAGGCGGCAGCGCGACCCGTGAGGCCCGCAACGCCGGGACGTCCGTGAACACCTCCTCGACCGGTCCGTCGCGGTACACACGCCCCTCGTGCAGGAGGACCGCGCGGTCGGCCAGTAGCGCCTCCTCGATCTTGTGGGTGACGAGGACGATCGTCTCTGGGCCATCCCAGTCGCCCTCGCCCGTCGTTCGGGACACGTCGATGTCCCCGAAGGGATCGTCGTCGGTCAGCGAGGAGACGATCTCGAGGACGTCCCGCGTGCCGCCAGGGTCGAGGTCGCTCGTCGGTTCGTCGAGGACGAGGAACTCGGGGTACGTTGCGAGCACGCCCGCGAAGACGAGGCGCTGTTTCTGTCCGCCCGACAGCCCCGAGGGCTCGCGCCGGCGGTCCAGCCCCGAGAGACCCGCAAACGCGAGCGCACGGTCGATGCGGGGGGTGATCTCCTCGGCCGGGACTGCGAGGTTCTCGGGGCCGAACGCAACCTCCGCCTCGACGCTGGTCCCGAACAGCTGGGCCTCGTAGTCCTGGAGGACCATCCCCACGCGCTCGGCCATGTCGCTGGTCTCGGCCGTCGTGGCGTCGTAGCCGAGTACGTCGACCTCACCGCGAAAGGAACCGCGGATGAATCCCGGGATGAGTGCGTTCAGCGTCCGCAGCAGCGTCGACTTGCCCCCGCCGCTCGCACCCATCACGACCACCACTTCCCCGGGGTAGACGTCGAGGTCGACGCCGCGCAGGACTGCACCACCTCTCGTGTCCGGGTCGTAGTCGCCATCTTCGCCACCGACGTCGCTCCTGTCCGTCGTGTCGCCGTCGAGGTCGGCGTCCCTGTCGTAGGAGAAGACGACGTCGCGCAGTCTGGCCGCCAGCCCGTCGGCGTCCGCGTCCCCGCTCATCTACCGGTGGGACTGGCGCGACCGACGTAAGGGTTTGCCATCGACGTACCGGTGCTGGACGAACGGGGCGGCTACCGCCCGCCGAGCATTCCCGAGAGTCGCTCGCCGGAGATGGCCGTCAGGACGAGGACGACGAGGAACGCGACCGCCCCCAGCGCGATCTGGGTCGTCGCGCCGCCGGTGCCGGGGGCGACGTCGACGCCGGGCGCGGCTCCGAACTGGACGCCCTGGACGCCGACGCTGATGGCGACGCCGACGACGACCCACAGCACGGAGACGGCCGCGATGCCGAGGGCGGCGAGTTGCTGGCGCGAGGACCCGACGTCGGGCAGGTCCCGGGGCCCCATCACGTCGGGGTAGAGCAGGCCCATCTCCCTGATGCGGGGGTAGACCAGGTACAGCAGCGGCGGACCCAGCACCGCCGCCGCCAGCAGGTTGTTGACCGTGATGATGGTGCCGAGCACCGAGAACGGGAACAGGCCGAGCACTTCCAGGCCCCAGGCGATGATGCCGGCGGTGATGGTCGAGGCCACGACACAGACGGCGACGAACTCGACGAGCTGGCCGCCCGAGCGCATGTCGGGCTCCTCGCCCGTCGAGAGGACACCGAGGTTGCCCCAGAGCTTGTACCCGACCAGCCCGAAGAAGAAGTTCCCGACGAAGCCGAAGGCGCTGCCCGGGCCCAGCGTCCCGCCGAACACGTCGCCGATGAGGTTCCCGATTGCCGAGCCCCACGCCGCCGCAGGCCCGAACATGAGGCTGAAGATCACCGGAAACACGTTCGCCGGCCGGACCGACGTGATGCCCGGGATGATCGTCAGTGCCTTGAACGGGATCAGTACGGCCGCGTACACCGCCGCGACGACCGCCACCAGCATGATCATCCGGGTGTTGCGCCACATCGTGAACAGCTCTCTCATGGCGGGCGGAACGTCTCAACACAGGGGTATAAATATTGGTCCCTCGCATCCCACCACAGGGGTCCGCTCGCGGCGGTTGCCCCGAAACACCGCCCCCGTCGTATAGTGATTGCTGTAAGTCATTGCCGGATCGACCGAACGCTGTCGTGCGGTCGTACCGGTAAACAGTTACAGCAATCACTATATCACCAGAACTTCACACCGAGGTCGTGGAGCCCGTCGTTGTTCGAGGCGACGTTGATCAGGAGGGGTGTCAGCGACTCCACCTCGGCAGCGTTCGCGAGGCCGCCGGCGTCCAGCGCGCGCAGTCCCTCGATGTCCTCGGCCAGTCCACGGACCGTCGACTTGGCGTCCGCGTCGTCCGCCACGACCGGTACGTCCCAGTCCAGGTCGGCATCGAGGTCCGACAGCCGGCCGGCCGCGAGGTTGTGGAACGCGCCGACCACGGGTACCTCGTCGGGCGCCGACTGGGCGGCCAGTTCCGTCACGCTGCCGACGCCCGGCGGGTTGTAGTGCAGGCCGGCCTCGTCGCCCTGCATCCCGACGGCCGGCGAGACGAGCACGGCGTCACCGATGTCGTCGGCGACGGCGTCGATGGTATCCGCGAGGTAGTAGGCGGGCACCGAGAGGACGACCACGTCCCCGCGGGCGGCCGCCTCGGGGTTCTCGTGGCCCTCGATGGCCGCGTCGGCGCCGTGGTCGGCCAGAACCGAGCGGTACTCCCCGGCTGCGTGCTCGGCTTTCTCGGCGTCGCGCGAGCCAACGACGACGCCGTGGTCGGTGTCGCGGGCCAACCGCAACGCGAGACCCTCGCCGATGTCGCCGGTGCCGCCAAGAAGTGCAATCTGCATACCTGTGGGTTGGCCGAGCCGCGAATAAGCGTTGTCGTTCGCGCCAGTACGCGACCGGTCGGTTTACGGCTCCCCTCCGCCTCGCTCGGGTCGTGAACCGCCAGACCGTCGGGACGGTGATGGTGCTCGTCGCGTCGGCCGGGTTCGGCACGCTCGCCATCTTCGGGAAACTCGCCGCGCAGGTCGGCCTCAACATCACCTCGCTTTTGACCTTCCGGTTCGTCATCGGCACGACGCTCCTGTGGGTCATCCTCGCCCTCTTTGGTCGGGCCCGCCTGCTCCGGGGCCGGAAACTGCGGGTCGCGCTGGCGCTGGGGACGCTGTACGCGGTCTTCACGGCGTTTTTGTTCCGGGGGCTTGAGTTCGTCCCCGCTGGCGTCGCGGGCATCACCTTCTACACCTACCCCATCTACGTCTACGTCATCTCCGCGCTCGCGCTGGACGAACCCCTCTCCGCGCGGAAACTCCTCGCACTCGCAGCCTCGCTGGCCGGCGTGGCGCTCATCGTCGGCGGTGACGTGGCCGGGATCGACCTGGTCGGCGTCGCGCTCGTCCTGGTGGCCGCCCTGGGATACGCCGGCTACATCACAGGGAGCCGTGCCGCCCTCGCCTCGACCGACGCCGACGTCCTCGCCGGGACGGCACTGGTCGCGACCGCGCTCTCGTATCTCGCCTTCGGCCTCGCCTCGGGGCGCCTGACCGTCCCCGCCGGCACCGACCAGTGGCTGGTCGTCCTCGGCATCGCCGTCTTCGGGACCACGGTCCCGCTGTTCCTGTACGTGCTCGGGCTCGACCGCGTCGAGGCCAGCGTCGCGAGCGTCCTCGGCACCTCCGAGCCCGCGGTGACGGTCCTGCTCGGGGTCGTCCTCCTGGGCGAGGTACTGACACCCGTCGTCCTGCTTGGCGGTGCGCTCGTCCTGGGTGGCGTCGTGCTCGTCCAGACCGACCTGGGCGGGGTACGGCCGCCGCAGTAAACACGGGGAGTCAACACAGTCGTTCGAGGGCGGCCAGCAGTTCGTCCTGTCCGTACGGTTTGGTGAGGTACGCGTCCCCGCCGGCGTCCAGCGCCTCCTGTTTGATCCCGTCGCCAACGTTCACGGTACTGATGATCACCGGGATGCTGTCGTCGTAGGCCTTGATCATCCTGGTGGCCTCGATGCCGTCGCCTTCCTTCAGGTTGAGATCCATCACGACCGCGTCGGGGTCGGTCTCCTGGACGAGCGACACCGCCTCCTGTGAGGTCTGTGCCCAGCCAGTGATGGTGTGCCGGTCGCTGACGAACCCGCCGATGAGACCCGCCTGAGCTTCCGTATCTTCGACAATCAAGACGTCGGCCATGTTTGGGTACTCCGCTCCGTCCGGGTACATACGAGTCGAGATGGTATGAACCCCGGCTTGCGTGTCACTCACTGATTGTCCGAAGCGGAACTTGTGTTTTTTGAAACACTCCTCGGTATTGAACGCAACGGTCCGAACAGTCCCCCTCCGACCGGTCTCTCCGGCCAGCAACCCACTGCCGGCAAGCGAACCAACCCAATGTATTTACTGTTGGGCCTGTCCGGATGGTATAGTGAAGAACAGCTTATATGTGTCCCGGGGGCGATGGCCCGTGCTTATCGCGGGGTTCGGGGTCCTCCTCGGGGTGGTTCTGCTGGGCGAACTCTTCGTCGTCGTCTTCCAGTTCAGCACCCCCCCGGATGCGTTCTACATCGGGAGTGTCACCGCGGCGCCGCTGATCCTCTTTCTCGTCTACGGCGGGTACTGGCTCCGCGAGAGCGAGTTGCCACCCGAACGGCACGACCGCATCGGCAGGTGGTTCGTCGGGGGCATCGTCTGGTCCGTTCTCCTCATCTTCACCATCAACGCGACGCTGCGCCCCGTGACGGCGAAGATGGCCGTCGGCACCCTGCGCTGGAGCGGGGCCATCGGCGGCAGCCTCGGGTTCGTCCTGGGTGTGTTCCAGGCCAGGGCCATCCAGCGGGCGCTCGAAACCGAACGCCTCCAGCTCAGCAAACGACAGGTCGAGCGCGAGCGCGACCGCCTCGACGACTTCGCCAGCACGGTCTCTCACGACCTGCAGAACCCGCTGCACGTGGCGATGGGGCGGCTGGAACTGGCTCGACTCGAGTCCGACACCGACCACCTCGAGGACGTGGCCTGGGCGCTCGAACAGATGGAGGCCCTCATCGAGAATCTCCTGCTCCTCGCCAGGGAGGAGACTGTCGTCGAGCAACCGGAATCGGTCGCCCTCGACGAGACCGTCCGGGTGTGCTGGAACGCAATCGATCCCGGGCAGGCAACACTGGTCGTCGAGACGACGACCCGGATCCGTGCCGACCGGAGGCGACTCCGACAGTTGATCGAGAACCTGTTCCGGAACACCCTCGAAGGCGCCAGACCGGGGGTGACGGTTTCCGTGGGTGACCTCCCCAGGGGGTTCTACGTCGCCGCCGACCGGCCGACGGTTCCGAGCGACGAACGCGGGGCGGTCTTCGACGACGTCTACTCGGCGGCGGAGCACGGGACGGGATTCGCCCTGGCAGTCGCAGGGACCATCGCCGATGCGCACGGCTGGGACATCGCCGTCTCCGAGGGCGCTGACGGCGGCACGCGCTTCGAGGTCACCGGCGTGGAGACGGCTGATCGGTGATCGATTCCTCGACCGGCGCTCCAATACCCCGGAGTCCCGGGACGCGCGAGTCTTCCAGCACGGTGGCCTTTTGCGCCTCGCCCGCCAACCCCGGGCATGGTCGTCGAGATGGACCCGGAGGAACTGCAAGCGCGCCTGGACCGCGGGGCGGACGTCCAGGTGATCGACATCCGCCAGCCGGACTCCTTCGCGGAGGGGCACATCCCCGGCGCGACGAACGTCCCGCTCGGACGGTTCGCGCGGGAGATCGAGGACCAAGAGTTCGGCGAGGAGGTTGTCATGGTCTGCCCGCTGGGCGAGAGTTCACTGCAGGCGGCCCGGCTCCTCGAATCCTACGAGGGCGTCGACGAACAGACCCGCGTCGCCAACCTCGCTGGCGGGTACGAGGACTGGGACGGGGACCTCGCGGGCCAGTCCTGATAGTGATTACCGTAAGCCTTTTGCGGATCGACCGCACGACGTGACGCGGTTGAAACGGTAAATCGTTACAGCAATCACTATGAGAGGCCTTTCCAAACAGTTTTGAGCGGCCGTCGCGCTACCATCTGCAATGACAGTACGCGCAGGCATCCTCGGAGCGACCGGGGCAGTGGGACAGCGGCTCATCCAGCTACTCGATCCCCACCCCGAGTTCGAGATCGCGACGCTGACAGCCAGCGAGTCGAGCGCCGGCAAACCCTACCGCGAGGCCGCGAAGTGGCGCATCGACGTCCCCATCCCCGAGGACGTCGCGGCGACGACCGTCCGCCGGACCGACCCGGACGTGGTCCCCGAGGACGTGGACGTCATCTTCTCGTCGCTGCCCTCCGGCGTCGGCGAGCGCGTCGAACCCGCCTTCTGCGAGGCGGGCTACGTGGTCTCCTCGAACTCCTCGAACGGCCGCCTCGACGAGGACGTCCCCCTCACGATTCCGGAGGTCAACCCCGACCACCTCGACCTCATCGAGGTCCAGCGCGACCGCCGGGGCTGGGACGGCGCGCTCGTCAAGAACCCCAACTGCTCGACCATCACGATGGTGCCCCCACTGGCTGCCCTCGAAGAAGAGTACGGCCTCGACCGCGTGACCGTTGCGACGCTCCAGGCCGTCTCGGGGGCGGGCTACTCGGGCGTGACCTCGATGGAGATTATCGACAACGCGCTCCCCCACATCGGCGGCGAGGAGAAGAAGATGGAGACCGAGTCCCGCAAGCTCCTGGGGACCTTCGACGGCGCGGAGGTCCACTGGCACGGCGCCCGCGTCGACGCCTCCTGCAACCGCATCCCGACACTCGATGGCCACCTGGAGAACGTCTGGACTGATACCGCCGACGCGGCGACCGTCGAGGGTGCCGCCCGGGCGATGCGCGAGTACCCCTCCCTCGATTTGCGCTCCTCGCCGGACCAGCTCGTCCACGTCTTCGAGGAGCCCGACCGCCCCCAGCCCCGGCTGGACCGCAATCGCGCGAACGGGATGGCCGTCGCAGTCGGGGGCATCCAGGCCACCGACGGCGGCCTCCAGTGCAACTGTCTGGCACACAACACGATGCGCGGGGCCGCCGGCGCGTCGGTGCTGAACGGCGAACTTCTCCTGGAGAACGGGTACCTCTGACCGAACCGGTCGCTCCGTGATCCGACCGTCGCCCGCCGCCACATTATATCGTAGTGACATGTACTCCGTCGCCACCGGGTCGTCGACAGACCGGGCGCCCTCTCGTGGTTGAACGGTTTGAACGGTTCTGGAGGGAGGACCCGTTACTTGGGGGGACCGGCCAAACGGGCGAGTGAATGGTGGCAGACGTCGGCGAGATACTGGTGGTGGACGACAGCGAGGGGTTGCGCGAGCTGTACTCGGTGTGGCTGACGCCCGACCACGAGGTCAGGACGGCCGCAGACGGGTCCGAGGCGCTGGCGGCGCTGGGCGACGGCGTGGAGGTCGTCCTACTGGACCGGGAGATGCCCGGCCTCTCCGGGCTCGAGGTGGCCCGGGCCATCGACGAGTCCGAGTCCGACCCGTTCGTCGTGATGATCAGTTCGATGCCGCCCGACTTCGACCTGATCGAGTGTCCGGTCGACGACTACCTCCAGAAACCGGTCGGGGAGGCGGACGTGCGCGACATCGTGGAGACGTACCGCGCCCAGCGGGAGTACCTGGTGGCCGTCGACGAACTGTTCGCGCTCATGGCGAAAGTCGCGACGATCGAGGCCAACCACGCCGAGGCGGAACTGGCCGACAGCGACGAGTACCGGCGTCTCAGGGAGCGCCTCGCGGAGAAACGGGCGGCGGTCTACGACGACCTGCTGGAGGCGCGGCCCGACTGGGAGGCCACGTTCCGGGCCGTCGCTCGCGAGGGTCCGGGGAACATCGAGGCCGGCGTCGACCTCCCGAACGGCTTCGGGTGAGCCGCCTGCGATGAGTTGGGTTTTTACGGAGGCCGCTCCCCCGTCACCGTATGGAACGCGTCGACGTCGCTATCGTCGGCGGCGGCCCCGCGGGCACCTCCGCGGCGTGGACCGCGGCCGAGGCGGGGGCCGACACGCTCGTCATCGAGAAGGGCGTCCCCCGAGACGACCGCGAAGGTATCGGCCCCGACTCGACGGACGCCGCCGGGATGCTCGACTACTGGGTCGACCTGATGGACTTCGACCCCGGCGACATCCCCGAGGACGTCGTGTTGCAACCCCTCGACGGCGCTGACTTCCACGGCCCCACCGAGACGCTCACCATCGACGATACGGGCATCGACGCGAGCTACCCCGACTTCGGTTTCGCGTTCCACCGCGCGCGCTTCGACGACTGGCTCCGCGAGGAGGCCGAACACGCCGGGGCCTCGTATCACGTCGGCGACAGTGTCACCGGCGTCGACTCCGAACCCGGTGGCGACCCGAACCACGACCATCGCCACCGCCTGACGCTCTCGAACGGCGAGGAAGTGGAGGCGGAGTACCTCGTGCTCGCGGACGGCCCCCAGCGGACGGTCACGACGGGCGCGCTCGACCAGTTCACGCCCGAGGGGACGGGCATTTCCGACTATCTCGGCCCCAACGAGGCAAACCACATCGCCTACCAGGAGTACCGCGAGGTGCCCGCCGACGTGTTCGAACCCTCGCGCATCCTCTTCTGGTGGGGGGTCATCCCCGGCCACACCGCCTATCCCTGGGTGTTCCCCAACGACGGCCGCGTCGCACGTGTCGGGCTGACGATGCCCATCGGGCTGGACATCGACGACTTCGACAGCGGCGAGTGGGCCTTACTGCGCGAGGACGACGAGTCCATCCCGCGGGGGAGCGTCTACCTCGAACGTCTCATCGACTACGCCTACCCCGGGTACGACATCGCGGACTTCCCGCTGGTCGAGGACCGCGGCAAACGGGGCGGCACCGAGACCTACCCCATCTCCTCGACGCGACCCGTCGAGTCGCCCACGCGGGCGGGCATCGCCGTGGTCGGCGGCGCGATGGGCGGCACGTCGGCCTTCCACGAGGGCGGTGACCACGTCGCCGTCCGCACCGGGAAACTCGCGGGCGACCTCGCCGCGCGGGGGGAACTGCGGCAGTACAACGACGCCTGGCAGGCGGCACTGGACGACGAGTTCCGGCGCAACGTCACGATGGCCCACATCGTCGCTGACTACGGGCCCGACGACTGGGACCGCGTCTTCGGGGCCGCCGACTCGATGCTCAACCGCGGCGGGTACTCCTGGCTTTCCGTCCTCCGGTCGGGGCTGACCGGCCTGCGCATGGTGCGCCAGTACAACCGCCGCAAACAGCGGTTCGCGGACGGTGGGTACGTCCAGTTCCGCGAGGACGAGTACGCGGTCTGATACGTTCTCCGTGTCGGTGCCAGCAGTTCGATCCGGCACCAGGCGTCACGGAGTGTCTGCAAGACGCACCAGGATGAGGAGCACGTATCACTCACTCTTCGAGCGATCCGTAGGGTGGGGTAAAAAAGATCAGCGTGGTGAGTTCCGATTCGATATCTTGGTCGATATTACCGCCCGCGACAGACTCTTGCCGGCCGATGGCGTAGACTCGGGTGCGTGCCTCAGTCCCCGCCCGAGCGTACCCCCCTCGGGGTGCGATGACAGCGCGGCGAACCCGGGCACGCGACAGTACCGCCCGCACGAGGGTTAGCCGGCCGACGCGGCACGCCGCCCGGGATGACGCCGGTCGTTAGTGTTCGGGCGTACACTCAAAGCTCCCGAAAGAGATCCGGGATCGGCTCGGAATCGGCGAGAGACGGAATTTGATATATCCACATGTCGTGTATCGAACGCCAGACAAAACCATTAGGTCGCCGGCCCGTGACGGACCGATATGTCGCTGCGGACGCCGCCCTTGCGCGGGGCACACGAGTCGGCGGGTGCACAGTTCACCGACTTCGGCGGCTGGGAGATGCCCGTCGAGTTCGACTCGATCCGGACCGAACACTCCGCAGTCCGGGAGTCGGCGGGGAAGTTCGACGTCTCGCACATGGGCGAGATCACCGTCTCGGGCCCCGACGCCGCCCGGCTTTTGAACCGCCTGACGACCAACGACGTCGAGGCACTCGATTCCGGCCAGGCCCAGTACGCGGCGATCACCGACGAGTCGGGCGTAATGCTCGATGACACCATCGTCTACAACCTGCCCCCGGAGGAGGACGACGACTACCTGTTCATCCCGAACGCCGGCCACGACGCCGAGATGTACGACCGCTGGGTCGACCACCGGGTGGCGTGGGACCTGGACGCGGCCGTCGAGAACCGTACCGAGGCGTACGCGATGATCGCGATTCAGGGCCCCGACTCGCCCGACGTGCTCGGCCCCGAGACTGGCGTCGACCTCGACGGGCTGTCGCCGATGAACATCGCCAGCGGGACCGTCGCCGGCGCCGAGGCGCTGGTCGCCCGCACGGGCTACACCGGCGAACGCGGCTACGAGATACTCGCCCCCTGGGACGAGGCCGAGAGCGTCTGGTCGGCACTGGACTGCCAGTCCTGTGGGCTCGGGTCCCGCGACACGCTGCGCGTCGAGATGGGATTCCTGCTCTCGGGGCAGGACTTCGACCCCGAGGAGGAGCCCCGCAACCCCTACGAGGCGGGCATCGACTTCGCGGTGAAACTCGACACGGAGTTCCTCGGCCGTGACGCCCTCGAAGGGGTCGCCACGGAGGGCCCCGCCGAGAAACTGACCGGCCTGGAACTGATCGACCGCGGTGTCCCCCGGCACGGCTACGAGGTGACCTCGCCCGACGGTGACTCGCTGGGCCACGTCACCAGCGGGACGATGAGCCCGACGCTTGGCGACCCTATTGCGCTGGCGTATCTCCCGGCCGCGTACGCCGGGGGTGGCGAGACCGTTCGCGTGCTCATCCGGGACGAACCGAAGAAAGCACGTACTAGGACGTTGCCTTTCCTAGCATGAGCTTCGAGATACCGGAGGAGTGCCGCTTCATGGAGAGTCACGAGTGGGCGCGCGAGGAGGACGGCGCTGTCAGAGTCGGTATCAGCGATTTCGCGCAGGACGAACTCGGCGACGTGGTGTTCGTCGAACTCCCCGACGAGGGCGCGGAGTTCGGCCGCGAAGACGACTTCGGCGTCGTCGAGTCGATCAAGGCAGTCTCGGACATCTACGCGCCGGTCGCCGGCACGGTTACCGAAATCAACGAGGAACTGATCGAGGAACCCGAACTGGTCAACGAGGACCCCTACGGCGACGGCTGGATGGTCGCCCTCGACCCGGCCGACGACGACCCGCTGGCCGGCCTCCTCACACCCGAGGCGTACCGCGAGCAGACCGAGTGATTCGGGCGACGTCTCGGAACCCCTCAACTCACCGACTGCGGGCGAGTCCCGACACCACTCTGTTCCGGCATAAACCGCATACCGATTCACAAAATGCGAGAGGACCGAAACCGATACCGGTCTGCCCTCCCAAGTGCCGGTGATGGCTCTCAGTCTGGCCCTTGCGGTGGTGCTCCACCTCGGTGAGGTATCCACCGGTTCCGTGGAACTGGGGGTGTTTCTCGTCATCGGCCTGCTCGGGGGTGCCCACTGTCTGGGGATGTGTGGCCCGCTCGTGACGATGTACGGCGAGCGAATGGCCGACCAGACGGCGGCCGACGGCGGCCGATTGACCACCTACGAGGTCCGCCAGCACGCCTTATTCAACGCCGGGCGGACGGTCAGTTACGCGATCCTGGGGACGGCCTTCGGCCTCGCGGGGATGCTCTTCTTCGACGCCTCGGCGGTCACCCGGTTCGAGCGACCCGTCCGCGTCGCCACGGGGCTGGCAGTCGGGTCGCTCATCCTCGTCGTCGGCGTCCAGTACGTCCTGGGCCGGCAGGGCAGCCACAGCCTGCCCGGCAGCGGCGTCTTCGGGCGCGTCTACGGCGCCGTCCAGGGACGGATCGACGGCTGGGCGACCGGCCCCGGCATCGTCGGCCTGGGACTGCTCCACGGGCTGTTGCCCTGCCCGCTGCTGTATCCCGCCTTCCTCTATGCCTTCGCGCGCGGGTCGCCCCTCGGCGGCGGCCTGGCGCTTGCACTGCTGGGCATCGGGACCTTCCCGACGCTGTTCATCTACGGGACCGTCCTCCAGTCGATCAGCCCGACACACCGCCAGCGACTCCACCGCGTGCTCGGGGTTGCCTTCCTCGTGATGGGATGGATGCTCCTCTCGCACTCGCTCGGCCTGCTCGGAATCGCCGTGCCCCACGTCGAAGTGCCGACCTACCAGCCGCTGTAGATCACGTGGCGTCCGCGGTTGTGAGCCACCCGCACACCGGGTCTGTACTTTCAAGCGCGCTCGGCGCCAAACGGGAATATGCGACGCCGACGCTTCCTCGGGGCCGTCGGGGCCGGCCTCCTCGCCGCCAGTGCCGGCTGTGCCGCCGGCGGGAGCGACGGCGCGGCCGCCGGGGGGTCGGCGGCACCGACGCCCGACGAGACGCAAGCAGCGGACGAGAACGGAGCCTCGGTAGCCGGAGACCCCGACCTGCCGCTCGGGGAGTCCGACCTCGTGCGCGCCGCGGGAAAGGACGACATCCCGGCCATCGTCGACCCGGTCTTCGCCGCGGACTGGTCGGCAGTCCCGGAGACGCTGGGCGACCGCGACCGGGTCATCGGCGTCGAAATCGACGGGACTGCCCGGGCCTATCCGCTGGCAATTTTGAACTGGCACGAGGTCGTCAACGACACCCTCGGCGGGCCGCTGCTGGTGACCTACTGCCCGCTCTGTGGGTCCGGCGTGACCGCCGAGCGCCGCGTCGACGGCCGGGAGACGACCTTCGGCGTCTCGGGGTACCTCTGGCAGCGCGACCTCGTACTCTACGACGAGCGCACGGAGTCACTCTGGAGTCAGATCCTCGGCCAGGCGGTCAGGGGAGAGCGGACCGACGACCGCCTTGCACTCGTCCCGTCGACGTTGACGACGTGGGGCGAGTGGCGAGGCACCCACCCGGACACCGAGGTCCTGGTTCCCCCGCCGGAGTCCGGGACGATCACCGGCCGTGGACGGCGCAACTACAACACGAACCCCTACAGCGACTACGAGGCGGCACCCGACCCGTCTGCGAGCGACTCCGACTCCGACTCCGACGGCCGCCTCCCGTCCAGGGCGCTCGTGCTGGGGGTCACGACCGGGGAGGCAGCCAGGGCGTACTGGTTCAAGACCGTCTTGGAGGTCGGCGGCGTCGTCAACGACCGCGTGGGCGAGACGCCGGTCGTCGTCGCGAGCACGCACGACTCGCTGGTCGCGTACGTCCGGCGCGTCGAGGGGGACGTGCTCCGGTTCGACCGGGACGGCGACGCCCTCACCGCCGGCGGGTCCCGCTGGGAACCGGTCTCCGGACGGGCACGCGAGGGCCCCCACGAGGGGACGACGCTGGAACGGGCCAACGACCGCAGTCCGATGTTCTGGTTCGCCTGGCGGGACTTCTTCCCCGGGACGAGTGTCTACGGCGAGACGGAATAGCGGGACCTGCTGGCTGTCCCACAGTCCACCGGAGGTTGAACCCTGC
>CAZUWC010000011.1:0-15260 GCA_964623935.1 uncultured Halobacteriales archaeon | reverse complement strand
AGCGGCGGCTGCTATGCGGGCTCGATCGTGGTCGAATCCTTACGTAGACTGGAGTCCACTGGTGAAGATGACAACCCACTGTGCGAGGTCACGGGTCCGGCGCACCTCGACGCGCTCGACCCACTTGACCCACTGGAAGCCGCGCCGGCCCGGGGCGACCAGCCGCATCGGGGCGCCGTGGCCGTGCGAGAGGCGCTCGCCGCCGACGTGGGTCGCCAACAGTGCCCCGCGAGCCTCCTCCATGGGCAGCGACCACCGGTAACCCGTCACGGAGGTGAACCGGACCCAGCGTCCCGCCTCGGCTGTGCCGACCGCCTCCAGCAGGTCGCCGACGCGGACACCCGTCCACTCGCGGTCGGCGTACCACCCGCCCGTGCAGTCCAGCACCGCTCGCTCGCCCTCCCGGGGGTCGCTCCCACCGGGCGCCACGAGGTCGTCGTAGGCGAACGACCGCGGGGACTCGACCGCGCCGCCGACCCGCAGGCGCCACGTCTCGACGTCCACGGGGTCGGGGTCGTCGGCCAGCCACATCGTCACCGGGTAGTCGTTGCCCGCGCCGGCGGCGGCGTCGGAGGAACCGGTGAACCGGCTGTCTGCCCCCGCGAGGTCCAGCAGCGCCGTTCCCGCTTCGGCCAGTCGCCAGGCGACGGCGCCGGTGACGCCGAGGGCCACGAAGCGTAGCGTCTCGCGTCTGCCATCGAGCGTGCCCGCCTGCGGGACCCTGAATCGGTGGCGCAGGTGCCACAACAGCACCGGGACGACCAGCAATCCCAGCACCATGTGCCCCGTCAGGAGCGTGTAGGGGCCGACCCGGACCACGCCGAGGGCCGTCCAGGCGAGCCCCGTCACGAGCGCCGCCAGGGCGAGCGTCGCCAGCACCATGGAGACCGGCGTCGCGCCGTCCCACAGCGAGCGGTCGGTCACGCGCCGGCGGACCCGCCGGAACTTCCAGAACAGCAACGCCACCAGCGTGACGCCGCCGACCGCGTGGAGGACGAACAGCCACCCCCAGTCGGGGGTCCCGACGGTCAGCGAGACCAGTCCCGACCCGACCTCCAGGCCCACGAGCAGGAGGATGGCCCAGTCGACCAGCGCTGGCGCCGGCGCCAGGCGGTCCAGCCGTCTCGACATTACTTCCCGAGGTTTGGGCCCGCGGCCGCTTGACTGCCACGGTCGACCCACCGCGTCTGTCCGGTCGTTCGCGGGGACGGCTGCTTTTTTGACCGGGCCGGCCCAGGAGAGGGCATGGACACCGAGGACCTCGTCGAGCACGCCCGCGAGGCCGTCCCGGCCGGGTACGCCCCCTACTCCGAGTACCGCGTCGGTGCGGCCCTGCTCGCGGCCGACGGGACCGTCTACACCGGCTGCAACGTCGAGAACGCCAACTACTCGAACAGCCTCCACGCCGAGGAGGTCGCGCTGGGCAGCGCAATCGCCGACGGGACGCGGTCGTTCGCAGCCCTCGCCGTCAGTTCCGCCGCGCGCGACGGCGTCACCCCCTGCGGGATGTGCCGCCAGACCCTCGCGGAGTTTTGCGAGGCCGAGTTCCCGGTCCACTGCGACGAGGGCGAGGGGGCCGGCGTCGCGGCCGAGGACGTGCGGACCCACCGGCTGGGCGACCTCCTGCCCGAAACCATCGGCCCGCAGGACCTGGGGGTGGAGCCGTGAGCCCCGACGAGGACCCCCGCGAGGACGTCCAGTACCACCTCGACGTGGCCGAGGGCGACGTCGCCGAGAGCGTCCTCCTGCCGGGCGACCCCGAGCGCGTCGAGAAGGTCCTCGACGTCTGGGACGACGGCGACGTCGTGGCCGAACACCGCGAGTACCGCACCGCCACCGGCAGCTACGACGGGACGGAACTGTCGGTCACGTCGACGGGCATCGGGTCGCCCTCGGCGGCCATCGCGGTCGAGGAACTGGCCCGCGTCGGCGCCGACACCTTTCTCCGGGTGGGCTCGTGTGGCGCCATCCAGCCCGAAACGGACGTCGGCGACCTCGTGATAACCTCGGGGGGCATCCGCCAGGAGGGGACCAGTTCCGAGTACGTCCGCGAGGACTACCCCGCGGTGGCCGACCACGCCGTCGTCGCCGCGCTCGCGGCCGCCGCGGAGGAACTCGGCTACGACTACCACGTCGGGCTGACGGCCTCGACGGACTCCTTCTATGCGGGCCAGAGCCGCGCGGGCTTTGGCGGGTTCGAGGCCCGCGACAGCGAGGAGCGTATCGAGGAACTCCGGCGGGCCGGCGTCCTCAACTTCGAGATGGAGGCCAGCGCCATCCTCACGCTCGCGAACATCTACGGCCTCCGGGCCGGTGCGGTCTGTACGGTCTATGCCGACCGCACCACCGGCGAGTTCGAGGTGGTGGGCGAGCGCCGGGCGGCCCGCACCGCCAGCCTCGCGGTCGCGAAACTCGCCGCGATGGACGAACGGGTCGACGAAACCGGGGCGGACGCCTGGCACGCCGACCTCTGATGGCGAACCTCCTGCTCGCGGGCGGCCGGGTGCTCGCGGCGCTGTTCCTGGTCGCGCTCAACGGCTTCTTCGTCGCCTCGGAGTTCGCGCTGGTGCGCGTTCGCGGGACGGCCGTCGACGAGATGGTCGAAGAGGGACGGGCCGGGGCCGGCGCCCTCCAGGAAGCCCTGGGGAACCTCGACGACTACCTCGCGGCCACCCAGTTGGGCATCACCATCGCCTCGCTGGGGCTGGGCTGGATCGGCGAGCCCGCCGTCGCGGCGCTGATCGAGCCCGTGCTCGCACCCGTCCTCCCGGCGGGGACGCTCCACCTCGTGGCGTTCGCGGTCGCCTTCGGCGTCATCACGTTCCTCCACGTCGTCTTCGGCGAGCTTGCGCCAAAGACCATCGCCATCGCGCGCGCCGAGCGCCTCGCCCTGTTCGTCGCGCCGCCCATGAAGGCTTTCTACTACCTGTTCCTGCCCGGGCTGGTCGTCTTCAACGGGACTGCCAACCGGTTCACGGGCCTGCTCGGCGTCCCGCCGGCCGCCGAAACCGAGGAGACTCTCTCCGAGCGCGAGATCCGGATGGTGCTGAGCCGCGCCGGCGAGGCGGGCCACGTCGACGCCGGGGAGGTGGAGATGATCGAGCGGGTGTTCGAACTCGACGACGTCGTCGCCCGCGACGTGATGGTGCCCCGGCCCGACGTGGTCGCGGTCCCGGCCGACGCCGACCTCGACGCGCTCCGGGACACCGTCTTCGAATCCGGCCACACCCGGTATCCGGTCGTCGACGCCGAGGGGGACGACCGGCCCGTCGGGTACGTCGACGTCAAGGACATCCTGCAGGCGAGCGAAGACAGCGCCGGGGAAACCACGGCGCGCTCGCTCGCGCGGGACCTGCCGATGGTGCCCGAGACGACACGGGTGGACGACCTGCTCGCCCGGTTCCAGTCCCAGCAACGCCAGATGGCGGCCGTCATCGACGAGTGGGGGACCCTCGCGGGCATCGCCACCGTCGAGGACGTCGTCGAGGTGATCGTCGGGGAACTCCGGGACGACTTCGACGACGCGTCCCTCGAACCGACGGTCCGGCGCCGCGGGGACGCCACCTACGTCGCCGACGGCGCGGTCCCCATCGCGGAACTGAACGACGCGCTCGGGACGGCGTTCGAGGCGGCAAGCTACGGCACGGTCGGCGGGCTCGTCCTCGACGCGCTCGGTCGCCCGCCCGAACCCGGCGACGAGGTCACCCTCGACGGCTACCGGATGACCGTCGACGCCGTCGACGGGACCCGGATCGAGACTGTCCGTATCCACCCGCCTGCCAGGGGTGGGAGCGATGACGCGGCTGGCGACGGCGACAGCGGTCGCAGCGAATGAGCTCTATTCCAAACAAATAATACACTTTAGGTACAATTCTAGTACATGCCCGTGGATTTCGAAACACACGAACCTGGAGACCCACGTGTCGACCTCTCGGAAGGGACCAACGCGAGGCGATTACTCGAGTTCCTGTTGCAAACACCGACCGTCGGATACACACCAGCAGAACTGGCAGAAGAAACCGGCATTCCCCGCGGGAGTATCGGTCCGACACTGCAGCGGCTCGAAGCTGCAGGCCTCGTTCGTCACAAGGAACCGTACTGGGCCGCTGCGGAGGACGACCGGATCGCAGCAGCGACGGCTGCGTTCCTCGGGATCGAGACAGCAGCCTCTGCGTACAGTGACGATTGGTACGCACAGAACGGCGGCTGGGCTGCCGATCTCCCTGATTTGAGCGACGAGGAGCAGTAGCGAATGTCGTACTCGCAGGGTGCGATCGTTATCGCTGAAGATCCGTTCGGCACCAACCCGAAACGCCCGTATCTGATCCTCTCGAACGACCAGGTCCCCTTCTACGGCCAAGAGTATATCGCGGTAGTGGTCACAACGACGGCGCGACCTGAGGCGGTTGAACTGACTGCCAGTCGTTTCGAAACGGGTCGACTCCCCCGAACGTCCTACGTCTCTCCGTGGTCGGTTCTCACGCTCAAAGACTGGATGGTCACGAAACAACCAGCAAAAGCGACTGACGCGACTGTCGATGAAGTGCGTCGGGAGATGGAGACATATATTCAGACAGAGTGATATATCCGACGAGGATTTCAGCTGTTCTGCCGGACGGCAGTGACGATGCCGGCGGTCTGTCCGGCACCGACGGCCGCCAGTCCGCCCACCGTCGTGGCCGTCGGGCTGACGCCGGCGAGGTGACCCAGCGCGTACAGCCCCGCGCCGAACAGCGACAGCGTCGCCGCCCCGAGGTAGAGGTTTCGCAGGGTTGCGTCCGCGTGTGCGGTGCCGGTCGGGACGTACGCCAGTGCGGGCAGGACCATCCAGCCGTACAGCGCCACCGCCACGAGCGGCGAATCCGGGAGGACGGCCAGGCCGACCACCCCCACAAGCGTCACCGGGAGGCCGGCGGCGATGACGGACTGCCAGACGCCCAAGACGCCAGTCATCTCGCCCAGCGACGCCAGGAAGAAGGCCGCCAGAAGGACGGACATCACGACGAGCGCGACGAACACCGCGTGCGTCGAGACGACGCCGGCGTGGGCGCCGATGGTCACTAGCCAGGCCGCGGGGACCAGCCCGCCGGGCGCGACGTCGGTGATCCGTCCCATCACATGTCCGACCAGGCGCGAAGCGCCCGACCGGTGCCGGCGGCGGTGCGGATCCACCGCACCGCGATTGCTTTCTTGAGTGTCCGTGCCGGGAAGCCGCCGAAGGTGTCGACGAAGGGGACGCCTGCGACGTCGTGGGCGACGGCGGCCTCGCCGACGGAGACGACGGTCCCCTTGTCGTCGAAGGTCCACCGTTCGAGGGGCTGGCCCCGGACGGCCCGGACCACGTTTCGCCCGGCCACCTCGGCTGCCTGCCAGGCGGCCTGGGCGGTCGGCGGCGCGGGGTCACCCCCGGGCTGGTCGATCAGCGCACAGTCCCCGATGGCGAACACGCGCTCGTCGGCCGTCCGGAAGTCCTGGCCGGCGTGCAGGCGGCGGGAGCGCTCGTCCTTGTCCACGCCGGCCTCGGCGAGGGCGTCCCGGCCGGTGATCCCGCCCGTCCAGACGAGCACGTCGTAGTCGACCCGGCCGGTCTCGCCGACGTAGACCGTCTCCCCGTCGACGTCGCCGACGAACTCGCCGGTCCTGATGTCGACGTCACGGGCTTCGAGTCGTTCCCGGAGTGCGGCCTGGAGCGCGGGGTCGCCGCCCGGGAAAATCTCGTCCAGTCCCTCCAGGAGGACGATTTCGATCGGCAGGCCGCGGTCGTCGCGCAACTCCGCGAGTTCGCCGGCGGTCTGGATGCCAGACAGGCCCGCGCCGCCGACGACCACGCGGGCGGGGTCTGCTGCCGTCGCCGCCCCGGCCTGCGTGACGACGTCCTCGTGGATGCCCAGCACGTCTTCGAGGTCCTCGAGCGTGTGGGCGTGCTCGCGCAACCCCTCGATCCCGAAGAAGGCGGTCCGCGTCCCGAGACACACGAGGAGGTAGTCGTAGTCGACCGAACCGTCCGCGAGGTGGACCGTCCGGGTCTCGGTGTCGACGCCGACGACCTCGCCCTGGCGGAACGACGTCGACGCCGACTTGATCTCACCGACGGGGATGACGACCTTCTCGCGGATGCCCGGGTCGCGGATACACCGGTGAGATTCGTGGAGAACGAGGTGGTGGTCGACGTCGGAGACCCACGTCAGTTCGACGTCCCCGTCGCGCGCCGCCTCGAGGCTCTCGACCGCGCCGGTGCCGGCGTAGCCCGACCCGAGGACGACGACGTGTGCTGCCATACCGTCGGCTCGGGAGTGCCGTGATACAAAGGCTACGAATGCCGGTCGGCGTGGCTGCTGTCATAGTGATTGCTGTAACGAATTACCGTATCGACCGCGTCACGTCGGACGGTCGGTCCGGTCACGGCTTACAGCAATCACTATCAGTGGTCGGGGTCGCCGACGGGCGCCTTCATGTCGTCGATGGTCAACACGAGGGAGTTGTTCGTGTCGTCCTTGCCGTCGAGCGTGCCGATGATCTGGAGCTTCGACAGCGGCGTCGGGCCGACGGTCACCTTGTCGCCCTCGTGGAAGTTCGCGACGGTGCCACGGAGCCTGACCTCCGCACGGCAGTGTTCGGGGTGGTGGACGCTGACGAGGTTGATCTCCTCGACGTTGGCGTCTTCCATCTGCTCGCCGTTGTGAAAGAGTGGGACGTCTGCCGCCTGGTCCATCTCCTGGATCTGCAGGGCGTCGTAGGCGTTCGCGGTCGGCTTGTAGCCACCTTTCGGCCCCGGTACTCCCTCGACGAGCTGGAGCGCCTTGAGGCTCTGCATCTGGTTGCGGATCGTCCCCGGGTTGCGGTCGACGCGGTCGGCGATCTCCTCGCCCTTGACCGCCGTCTCGTCCTCCCGGTAGAGGTTTACCAGCTCCTGGAGGATGTTCTTCTGACTCGGTGTCAGCTCGATTGATGACATAGCATACCATTCGACGTTCGCTTCCTTAAACCCGACGGTGCCCCCGACGAATCCGGGAGACGCCGCCCGCACCGGCACTTCTGGGGTCCGGCGTGGACCGCATCCGGGATGGTAACGCCTAATTGCGGGCCGCCGGTGACTCCGGTATGGAAGACAGACGCGTCCTCGTGACCGGCGGGGCGGGCTTCATCGGATCGAACCTCGCGAACCACCTCGCCCGCGACAACGACGTCGTCGCGCTGGACGACTGCTACCTGGGGACGCCCGAGAACCTCGATCCAGACGTCGAGTTCGTCGAGGCGAGCGTCCTCGACGAGGATTTGCCCACCGACGTCGACGTCCTCTTTCACCTGGCAGCCCGGTCATCCTACGCGATGCACGAGGAGAACCCGACTGCGGGCGCGCGGGTCAACGTCGAGGGCTTCGTCAACACGGTCGAGCAGGCCCGCCGGGACGGCTGCGAGACGGTCGTCTACGCCTCGACGTCCTCGATTTACGGCTCGCGGACCGACCCCTCCCCCGAGGACATGCCCGTCACCGTCAACACCGGCTACGAGGCCTCGAAGATGGCCCGGGAGCGCTACGCCGAGTACTTCCACAACCACTACGGGCTCTCGTGTGCCGGTCTCCGCTTTTTCTCGGTCTACCAGGGCTACGGCGGCGCCGAGGAACACAAGGGCGAGTACGCCAACGTCATCGCCCAGTTCGCCGACGACATCGCGGGCGGCCGGTCGCCGAAACTCTACGGCGACGGCACCCAGACCCGCGATTTCACCCACGTCTCCGACATCGTCCGCGGGACGGAACTGGCTGCCGACCACGAACTGAACGGCGTCTACAACCTCGGCACCGGCGAGGCCTACTCCTTCGACACGGTCGTCGAGATGATCAACGACGAACTCGGGACGGACGTCAGCCCCGACTACGTCGAGAATCCCATCCCCGAGGACGTCTACGTCCACGACACCTGCGCCGACCCCTCGAAGATGCGCGAGGCGACAGGCTGGGAGCCCGAGGTCGACTTCGCCGAGGGACTCCGGCGGGTCTGTGCGCCGTATGACTAAAACGCGGTTTTGAGTATTCACTCCGTTGATGTGTTCCCCGCCTGAACGCCCTGACAGGATGACAGCCAACGTCGATCCGAGCGAGGTCATCGACCTCCTGGCGGACGAGTACGTGCGGTCCATCGTCGACACCCTGCAGGAGTCCCCGCGGTCCGCTCCCGAGGTTGCCCGACAGTGTGAGTGTTCGGAGGCGACCGTCTACCGGCGCCTGGACGACCTGACGGCTGTCGGACTGGTGGTTCCCGAACGGGAAATCGACCCGGACGGCCACCACCGGACGCTGTACCGCCTCCAGCCCGTCCGGCTCAGCGTCTCGGTCGACGCCGACGGCCTCGACGGGGACCTCACGCGGTCCCGGGAGAGCCCCGCGGACGGACACGGCTTCGACCGGTGGGACCGCTCTCCACGGCGTGAGTCGGCGGCCGATTGATACGGATTGCTGTCGCTATTTTCCAGGTCGACCGCACGCTGTCTGCCGGTCGATCCGGTAATGAACTACAGCAATCCGTATGATCAGGCCGTCTACGACTCTCCAGATCCCTGCGCGTCGCCCGCCGCGCACTCGATGGATTCCGCGATGGATAGTTTCTCGTCTGTCGAGACAGGGCCGATCACCGAGTATGTCCGGTCGGCACACCGCCAGTAGAGCGTCGTCTTTGCGTATCCCCGGGTGACAGTTCCGGGGTGGCCGTCGACACTGACCGACATGCCCTGGAGTTCGTGATCGAATTCGGGCAGGACGCGCACCCGGACGGTCTCGTTGCCGTCCGCGTAGAACAGCCCTACCCGCGTCGTGTCGTTCACCTCCGCGACGAGGACCCTGTCCAACTCGAACCGTGCCGGGACCGTCGGCTCGGGGACGGGATAGGGTGCCACCGCCTGTGCCGCCTCGACCGACTCGAAGTTCTCCGTGGTCATCTCCAGCGGGTCACGCCGGGTCGCGTCGTCGGGCGGGTCGAAGGTGAACGTGTCCTCGTCGTGGTCGGTCCCGAACTCGATGTCGTCGTACCGCGTGGTGAAGTTCATCGTGTTGCCCTCCTGGCCGACGAGGGTGGTCTGCTCTTTGAGCGGGTAGTCGTGTTCGGTGTGGATCCAGAGGCGGTGCTCGCTGAACACGAGCGGTTCCGCGAGCGTCGTCTCGACGAGGCTGTACTGGTCGTCCCCGACGACGACATCGATCGAGGCGGTGGTGGGCTCGTCGGACGGGTCGGTGAACACCACGACGTGTGCCTCGTGGCCGGCGACCCGGTCGGTCCCGGCGTAGCGCACCTCGAACTCCTCGAGGAGGGTCTCGTAGTGGTTGTACTCGAGTGCGGGGATGATGAGACCATCCTCGGAACCCTCCAGGTCGTACCGCGTCACCTCGTTCTCGTCCTCCTCGTAGGTCCAGGCCGTCGACGGGTTCTGGACGATGGTCAGGTTCCCCTCCCCGTCGCGGACGAACCGCACGCGTCGCTGACCGTCGGGTGGTTCGCTGGCGACGTCGATCTCTTTCCGTTCCAGCACTGTGTCGTTCCGTTCGACGGTCTCCTGAAGGTGTCCCTCGATCGCTCTCGGCTCGTCGGCCAGCATCTCCGACACCAGTTCCTCCGGTTGCTCCGCCTGACTGGGGGACTCGTCGCCCTCCAACGGGTCGTCGACCCCGGCACCGCCGACCGCGACGGCGAGCAGGGCGACGGCCGCGAGGAGGGCGATGGTGGGCGGCCGGTCGAACATCTCCTGGAACGTCGCCCGCGACCGGTATTTACGTTTCGCTGTCGTCTCACGCGTGCCGCGACGCCAGTGACTCAAAACGCGTTTTGAGCCTCCCGAGCGCTTTAGATGGCGCGGGTCGAACCCGTACCATGGCCAAACTGTTCCCGTCGCGCGGGACGTCGTCCGTCGACCGCGACGGCGAGCCCTCGGTTCTCTACGTCGACAGCGACGAGGCCGCCGAGGTCATCTCGACGCTCTCGGGCGAGACGGCGATGGCCGTCTTCCGGGCGCTGACCGACCAGGCGCTCACGGCCTCGGAACTGGCCGAGGAACTGGACGCGTCCGTCCAGAAGGTCAGCTACCACCTCGAGAACCTGGAGGCGGCCGGCCTCGTCGAGGTGGTCGACACCTGTTACTCCGAGAAGGGCCGGGAGATGGATATCTACGCCGTCGCGAGCCGGCCGACGGTCCTCGTGCTCGGTTCCCGCGAGGACCGGGGGACCCTCCGGCAGGCGTTCGGGCAACTGGCGGGGGCCGTCGGCATCACTGCGGTCGGGATCGCCGCCTGGCAGTCCCTCTCGGGCGCTCTCGACGCACTCTTGGAGGTCTAGCCGTCGAAGACGCCGCCGACGTACTGGTGGAGGAAGACGCCGGCGTAGACGGCGGTCACGACGATGTCGAAGACGAAGCGAACGCCACCGGCCAGCGAGAAGCCGAAGGACCGGAGGACGACCGACGTCTCGCCGTACCGGACGGAGACCGCGACCGGGCTGGTCGGGTCGCCCAGCCGCGTGTCCAGGGCCACCCCGAGGCCGAGCAGTGCCACGAACCCGGCGACGATGGCGACGGCCTTCGCCGTGTGCAGCGAGGTGACCCGCCAGCTGGCACGCAGGGAGCCGACCGGTCCGTACCCGCCGACGAAACACGCCTCCGGGAGGACACAGAACTTCACCAGCACGTAGAGGACCCACCCGACGACAGCGACGAGTGCGGCCAGTCGGACGGCGGTGGCGTCGACGCCGACCGGGGCGAGCACCCGCTGGAGGGCCGGCGCGATGGCGACCATCACCAGGGCGGCGACGGCCACAACGAGTCCGGCCACCAGGAGTGTGGCCCCGAGCAGTGCCGGGAGTCGCCGGAAGACGGTCTCGAGTGTCTCGGCCGGCGAGGGCCGCTCGCCACGGATGACTGCCCCGCCGGTCACGGCCACGTACCCGCGGGCGACGAGCGCACCGAGGACGCTCACGACCGCCCCGACCGCGACTGCCCGTCCGGTCCCGGCGACGGCGAGCAGGTGCACGAGCCCGACCGCGGCGAACACGAGCAGGATGGACGGCTTCGCGACCAGGAGCCGCCCGCTCCAGCCCAGCGCCTCGGGGACCGACCGGCGAAGGACGTCCCGGTCGACACCCTGGCACCGGAGACAGCCACAGCCGTCGACGTCCTCTCGGAACCTGATCATGGTCGTCGCGTCGGTGCTGGGCACGCTACACCCGTATGGGTCGGTCGGACGCCGAGCGTTCGGGGCGGGAGCCGGGACACCACGGCCCCACGGGTGAGAGGGTGAGAGCGGGGTTCATGTGCCAGTCTGTCACATCCGTCGACAAGTATCTTCCGTGTTCGCCGCCCGGTCACCGCGCTTTTCTCGCCGGCCGTCGAAGGTCTCTCATGGACAGGACAGCACGCGTCATCGGCGTGCCGATGGACCTCGGCGCGGACAGGCGCGGCGTGGACATGGGCCCCTCGGCGATCAGGTACGCGGGCCTGGCCGACCAGCTCGAATCGATGGACCAGCACTGCGTCGACGGCGGGGACCTTCCGGTGCCACGGCCCGAGGAACGCGACCCCGACGCGGGCGAACCCGTCCAGGGCCGCGCGAAGTTCCTCGAGGAGACGCGGGAAGTCTGCCGGTCGCTGGCCGAGGCTGTCGCCGACACCGTCGCCGACGGCCAGTTCCCGCTCGTCCTGGGCGGGGACCACTCGATTGCGGTCGGCACGGCTGCGGGGCTGGCCGGCGAGCGCGACCTCGGCGTCGTGTGGTTCGACGCGCACGGCGACTTCAATACCCCCCAGACCACGCCGAGCGGCAACGTCCACGGGATGGCGCTGGCGGCCATTCTCGGGCGGGGTCAGTTCGCGGGCACCGACTGGGCCGACGTCGGCGTCGACCCGGAGGACGTCGCCATCGTGGGCCTGCGCGACCTCGACGATATGGAGCGCGAGAACCTCCGCGAGAGTCCCGTCGCGGCCTACACGATGACCGACATCGACCAGCGCGGCGTCACGGCCGTCGTCGCGGAGGCGCTGGACCGCGTGACCGACGGCGTCGACGCCGTGCACGTCAGCCTCGATTTGGACTGGCTGGACCCCGGCGAGGCGCCCGGCGTCGGGACGCCCGTCCGTGGCGGTGTCTCCTACCGCGAGGCACACGCCGCGCTCGAACTCCTCCACCGCGAGGCCGCCGAGGACGTCGCGGCCCTCGAGGTGGTGGAGGTCAACCCCATCCTCGACGGGCACAACCGCACGGCCGAACTCGCGGTCGAACTCGCCGCGAGCGCACTCGGCAAGCGGATCCTCTAGTCGTCCGCCTGCTCTTCGGCCGACGTCTCCCTCTCGCCAGGGACGACGGTCACGCTCGCGACGCCGTCGCCCGGGTCGAGGTCCATGACGGTCACGCCCAGGGTGTTGCGGCCGACCGTCGAGATATCGTCGACGGGACAGCGCATGATCTGGCCGCGGTCGCTCATCAGGACGATGTGGTCGTCCTCAGCGACGGCCTTGACGGTCGTGACGGGCCCGTTGCGCTCGTCGGTCTTGATGTCGACCAGCCCCTTGCCGTAGCGTGACTGGGCCCGGTACTCCGCGAGTGGCGTCCGCTTCCCGTAGCCGTGCCGGGTGACCGTCAGCAGGTCCCGTTCGTCGGCGTCGCCGGTCGCGACCATCCCCGCGACGCGGTCCTGTCCTTCGAGTTCGACGCCCCGCACGCCGCGGGCGGTCCGCCCCATCTCGCGGACTTCGCTCTCGTCGAACCGGATGGTCATCCCCCGCTCGGTGGCGATCACCAGGTCCCGGGCGCCGTCGGTCACCTCGACGTCGACGAGTTCGTCGCCCTCGTCGAGGCTGGCGGCGATGATGCCCGTCGAGAGGATGTTCTCGAAGTCCGCACAGCAGGTCCGCTTGACGTACCCCTGGCGGGTGGCCATCGTGATACACTCGTCTTCCTCGAAATCGTCGGTGTTGACGACGGCGGTGATCTCCTCGCCGTCGTCGAGGTCGATGAGGTTGACCGCCGACTTCCCGCGGGCTGTCCGGCCCATCTCGGGGACCTCGTAGGTCTTCAGCCGGTAGACCTGGCCCCGGTTGGTGAAACACAGCAGGTAGTCGTGGGTGTTCGCCCGGAACACCTTCGAGACGCGGTCGCCCTCCTTGGGGTCGGCGCCGATGATGCCCTTCCCACCGCGGTTCTGCGGGTCGAAGTCCTCGGCTGGCATCCGCTTGATGTAGTCGTCTTCCGTGATGACCACGAGGCAGTCCCGCTCGGCGATGAGGTCCTCGTGGGTGACCTCGCCGTCGGACTCGACGATTTCGGTGCGGCGCTCGTCGCCGTACTCGTCGGCGATCTCCCGGAGTTCCTCTTTGATGACCCCGAGCAGTTTCTCCTCGTCGTCCAGGACCGACCGGAGGTACTCGATGGTCTCCTGGACCTCCCCGTACTCCTCGCGGACGTCGGCGGCCTCCATCGAGGTCAGCGACCCGAGTTGCATCCGGACGATGTGTTCGGCCTGCGGCTCGGTCAGTTCGAAGTCGGCCTGTAACTCCTCGATGGCGGCTGCGCGGTCGGCACACTCCCGGATGCACTCGACGACGCTGTCGACGTTCTCCAGGGCCCGCAGCCGTCCCTCCAGGATGTGTGCGCGGTCTTCTGCCTCCCGGAGGTCGTGTTCGGAGCGCCGGCGGACCACTTCCTTGCGGTGGTCGATGTAGTGGTCCAGCGTCTCCGCGAGGGTGAGCACCCGCGGTTGTCCGTCCACGAGGGCGAGGTTGATGACGCCGAACGTCGTCTCGAGGTGACTCTCCAGCAACTGGTTCTCGACGACGTCGACGTTGGCGCCCCGCTTGAGGTCGATGACGACCCGCACGCCGTTCCGGTCGGACTCGTCGCGCAGGTCCGAGACACCCTCGATGGTCCCCTCGTTGACGTCCTCGGCGACCCGTTCGACCAGGCGGGCCTTGTTCTCCTGGAAGGGCAACTCGTGGATGACGATGCGGTCCCGCCCCGAGGACTCGCGGTGGACGTCGTATGCCGCCCGCACCCGGACGCGGCCCCGGCCGGTCGCGTAGGCAGCGTGGACGGGTTCGCGGCCGACGATGGTCGCGCCCGTCGGGAAGTCCGGGCCCGTGATGGGGCCGTCAGAACCCCGGACGAGGGACCCCTGGTCGTCGTACTCGCGGGTGTCGATGAGGTCCTCGACGCCACAGTCGGGGTTGTCGATGCGGTGGACCGTCGCCTCGACCACCTCCCGGAGGTTGTGGGGCGGGATGTTGGTGCTCATCCCGACGGCGATGCCCGAGGCGCCGTTCAACAGGAGATTGGGTAACTTGGCTGGCAACACTTCGGGTTCGGTCAGCCGGTCGTCGTAGTTCGGCGTGAAATCGACGGTGTCTTTCTCGATGTCCGCCAGGAGTTCCTCCGCGATGGGGGCCATCCGGGCCTCCGTGTAGCGCATCGCCGCGGGCGGGTCGCCGTCCATCGACCCGAAGTTGCCCTGGCCGTCCACGAGGGGATAGCGCATCGAGAAGTCCTGGGCCATCCGCACCAGCGTGTCGTAGATTGCGGAGTCGCCGTGGGGATGGTAATCCCCCATCGTCTCGCCCACGATGGAGGAGGACTTGCGGTGGGACGAACCGGAGGTGACGCCCATCTCCGACAGCGCGTAGAGGATGCGCCGGTGGACCGGCTTGAGGCCGTCACGGACGTCCGGCAGCGCCCGGCCGGCGATGACGCTCATCGCGTAGTCGATGTAGCTCTGCTCCATCTCGTCCTCGACGCGGACGTGCTCGACGTTTGCCGCCGGTGCCTCCACGTCCTCGGGGCCGGGGACCTCCGAACTCATATGTCGACCCACTCCGCCTCGGGGGCGTGGTCCTTGATGAACTCCTTGCGGGGCTCGACGGCGTCGCCCATCAACACCGAGAACATCTTGTCCGCGGCCGCGGCGTCCTCGACGGTGATCTGTTTGAGGATGCGATTCTCCGGGTTCATCGTCGTCTCCCAGAGTTGCTCGGGATTCATCTCGCCCAGCCCCTTGAACCGCTGGACCTGGTCGGCGTCACCGTCACACTTCTGTTCGACGATGCGGTCCCGTTCCGCCTCGGTCATCGCGTCGTAGGTCTCACCCCGGTACCGGATGCGGTACAGCGGCGGTTGCGTGGCGTAGATGTATCCCTGCTCCAGCAGCGGCCGCATGTACCGATAGAAGAAGGTCAAAAGCAGGGTCCGGATGTGGGCGCCGTCGACGTCGGCGTCCGTGGCCATGATGGTCTTC
>CAZUWC010000010.1:0-15516 GCA_964623935.1 uncultured Halobacteriales archaeon | reverse complement strand
TCATCGGGATCCCCGACCGCGGCAGGCGTGTTCGGGACGTCCATCGTCGTCGGTACGGCGACGGGTGGCTTGTGATACTGCCGACACGCGCGGTCGAGCGGCCATCTCTTGGGGTACCGATTTAAATACGCTGACATCAGTGTGACACCCGTCTGACTCGCGTCAAAAGTCGGCGCTGTCGAGCGATTCAGCGTCAGACATTCCGCACGGGGATTTAAGTACCAGCCACACAACCCTCGGTTTGCAGTCGCGACTGCCAGAGAGCGTCACACGCTCACCCCCGCCCTCTCCGGCAGATGACGCCAGCGCCGCCGGAGGGACGGGCCTTGCCGACCCACACAGTACCTACAGCCGGTCGGACACGTCCCGGACGAGTTCCTCGGCGGCATCGAAGAGATGCCCGAACGCGACCGTCCGGCGGGCACAGAGTTGCCGGAAGGGACAGGGCAGGTCCCCCGGGATGCGGGCGGCGAGGGACTCTTGGCGGAGTGCGGAACTGACGTCGACCAGCCGCCGGCGCCGGCGGTCGGCGTAGGAGGCCAGTGCCTCGTCGAGGGGTGCCGGCCCGTACGCCAGCGCGTCGGCCAGCACCCACCCGTCCTCGATGGACAGGGCCGGCCCGAGACATCCGCCGGGGAGACGCGCGTGTGCCGCCCGGCCGACCGACGCGACGCCGTCGGCACACAGCGTCCCGGGAATCCCGCGGGGGAGCTGGCCGTACTGGAGCGCCGACCGGTCCAGTGCCGCGAGGGCCGCTCCCAGCGGTTCCGAGAGCGGGCCGAACTGCTCGCGGAGCGCGTCGAGCGCGACCGGCGAGACAGGCGCGGGGCCGCCGGTGGCGAGGCAGTCCACCCGGACGGCCCCGCCGACGGGGACGGCGAAGGCGGCACACTCCCGGCCCCAGGCCTCGGTCGCCACCTCCGGCGGTTGGACGGCCCTGGGCCACTCGAAGGTCCACCAGTGGATACCTGCCGCTGGCGCCGCCGCGTCGTGGCCGGGCGCCAGAGGGCGACGGCTCGTCGCCACGACGTCGAAGGGTTCGGCGACGCCGTCCACGAAGGTGACCCGGACGCCGGCGCCGGTCGACCGGACTGATTCCACGGGCCGGTCGGTCGTCCGGAACCGGTCGGCGAGGTGGTCGTACATTACGGCAGCGAGGTGGTCGCGCCGGACCGCCACGAGCGGGGACCGACCCGTGACGCTCCCGGTCCAGGTCCGGACCGGGGCCGTACACGCCAGGTCGGTCAGCGCGGCCCCGACGGTCTCGACCGGGCGCCGGAGGCCGAGCCGTTCGAGGAGGACCAGCCCCGGCTCCCAGAGAACGACTGCGGTCGGGTCGGGCCCCTCGGTCCCGGGGGCGAGCACCGGATTGAGGCCGGCCTGGTCCAGGAAGCCCGCAGTCGCGAGCGCGGCCGGGCCGCTCCCGACGACCAGCGTCTGCCTGTCGTGGCCCGAACCGTCGGCTATCGGGGCGGATGACCGGGTCGCGGCGCCGGGTGCGGTCCCGCGCATCCGGTCACCGCGTGGACGGGTCGCTGCTCGGTTGCGTCGCAGGGGTCGGACGTCCGTTCGCCGCCACGTGCCGTCTCATACTCTCCAGTCGGACCGAGAGCCGCATAAACCCGCCTCGCGTGTTTCCCACACGGAAACACCCCTTCGCGGCCCCGAATCAATATGAATAGCCATGCCCGCGTGCGGGGGCAGTCAGTATTGGCAGTAGCTTTGGGGGGATCGGAGGGTTTGTCACCCACATGGCAGCGAGAACGGGTCACGATACGTCCGGGGTCGACTTCGATGCGGCACTCGACGTCCTGAGCGACGAGTACGCCTGCCGCCTCCTCGCAGCGCTGGAGGAGGGGCCGAGGGGCGCCAGGAGCCTGGCAGAATCCTGTGACATGTCGCGGGCAACGGCGTACCGGCGCCTCGAACGGCTGGAATCGCTCGGGTTCGTCACCACCGAGATGGCCTACGACGCCGACGGCCACCATCGCAAGCGGTTCCGCCTCACCCTGGAGGAACTGCACCTCGAAGTCGGTACCGACGGCGTCGACGGGAGCGTCTCGCTGGCCCAGCCGGCCGGCGATTAGCCGGAGCCAAACAGCAGGTCGAACACCTCGCGTTCGCCCAGCCGGATGTGCTTGTTGACGGTCGGCTGGGTGATGTCGAGCGCCTCGGCGACGTCCTCGCCGCTGCTCTCGCGGGGCCACTCGAAGTAGCCCATCGCGTGGGCGGTCTCCAGGGCCTCCTGCTGGCGGTCGGTCAGGCGGCGTTCGAGCTGTGTGGCGACCTCGCCGGGCGTCGTCGCGGTCTCGCGGTGCTGGCGCTGTGCGGTCAGTTCGAGGCCGGGGAAGGCCTCGCGGAGTCGATCGACGATGGTCCGGGTGTCGGCCTCCCGGGGGAGTTCGACGAGCAGCGTCACCTCCGTGGGGGTGGCCTCGCCGCGCCGCAGGACACCGCCGTACTCGGAGACGACCGACCCGAACCACGACGAGCCGCGGCGCTCGATGACCGCCTCGCCGCCGTCGTGCGTGACCGTCTCGACCGTGCCCGGGAGCGTCCCCTCGGCGGCCGCGGCGACGTCGGCGGGCAGGTCGCCGGCCAGCGTGTAGTAGACGCCCACCGAGCCGTCCTGTCTGCGGACGGTCCGCTCGTGGCGGACCCGACACCCGACCTCGCGGGCCAGCCGTGCGGGCGGGATGTCGGCCTCGCTTCCCCGGAACTCGAGTTCGAGCGTGTCGTCGGACTCGAGGGCGCGCTGGCGTTCGATGGCCGTGATGGCGTAGCCGATGGAGGTGCCCAGCTGGTCGAACACCTCGCGCTCGCGCTCGCCGAAGGCGCCGGGTTCGTCGGCGACGATGGTCAGCACGCCGTGCGTGACGCCACTGTAGGTCAGCGGGACCGCACAGACCGACCCGGCACCGCGGGCGAGCAGGCTCCGGCGCCAGCCGCTCCGGCGGCCGCCCACGAGGTCGTCGACGACGGCGGGGTCGCCCGACTCCCAGGCCCCGTGGGCCGGGTGCGGGTCCGCGTCGGTGTGGGCGTCCAGCGAGGCCTCCGCGCGGTCGCGGTCGATGCCGGCCACGGCCCGCGGCGTGAGTCGGTCGGTCCCGACGTCGGCCTCGGCGATCCAGGCCGCCTCGAAGGGGGCCACGTCGGTCAGTTCCTCGCAGACGGCCGTCTGGACGCCCCGCCGCGAGGACTCGGCCGTGATGGCCGCCTCGACGCGCTGTGTCAGTTCCGTCACCGCCTCGAGGCGTCTGGCACGCTCGGCCTGCGCCTCGAGTTCCTCGCTCCGGGAGGCCAGCCGGCGCTCGCCGCGCAGGCGGTTCAGCGCCGCCTCGACCGTCGCGGCCATGATGTTCGCGGCGTCGGGGTCGAGTTCCTCGCCGGAGTGCCAGACCGCGAGCAGGCCGTTCCCGCCCAGCGGGACCACGAGCGGTTCGTCGTCCGGGCCGGCGTCCAGCGCCGGCGCCTCCTCGACCGGCACGCGGCGCATCCGCTCCTCGGCGAAGGCAGCCCAGGCAGGTCCGTCCTCGGCGTCCAGGGGCACGAGATCCCCCTCGACGCCCGGGCCCGAGGCGGCCGGCTCCAGGGTGCCGGACTCTCCGTCGTAGCTGTAGACCGCCGTCGCGGGCAACCCGAAGACGTCCGCGGCTGCCCGGACGGCAACCGAGCCGACCCCCTCGACGGTGTCGGCCGTGGTCAACTCGGCGGTGGCGTCGTGGAAGGATTCGAGGGTACGCTCGCGTTCCTTCCTGTCGGTGACGTCCCGCGAGACGACGACGATCTTGCACTCCCCGTCCCACTCGGTCGGGTAGTAGTCGGAGTGGACCCACCTGGTCTCGCCGTCGGGGGGTTCGATGCGGTACTCCCGCGAGTAGCGGTCGGCGGCCTCGCCGGCCTCGACGTCCCGGCGGACCTCGTCGACGAACGACCAGTAGGCGTCGTACTCGTCGGAATGGAGGAGCCCGAAGAAGCCCTCCTCGAAGTGCTCGTGCATCTCGGCGAGCGAGAGACCGTAGACGCCCTCGTAGCCCGCACTCACGTAGTCGGTGGCGGGGTCGCTGTCGTTGATCTCGCTGACGGGTGCGAGGAAGATCGCCTCGTCGATGCGGTCGAGGATTGCCGACAGCCGGCGCTCACTCTCGCGGAGGCGTTCGGCGCGAGCCACCCTGTCGAGGGCGGTCCGGACGTGGCCCGCGAGGGTGCGCGCGGCGTCGACGACGAACTCGTCGTACTCGGCGACGCCCAGTTTGCCCGCCGCGAGCAGGCCGTGCTCGCCCAGCGGGAGCATGATCGCCGCGTCCAGCGGGTTCTCCGGGAAGTGGTCGCTGGGGTCGTAGACCAGCAGTTCGCCCTCGCGGAAGGCCTCGTACTCGACGTCCCCGGGACGGAACGGCCCCGGGTCGATCCCCTCGACGGGGTCGGTCGCCGCGACCGGTTCGAGGCGCGGACCGTCCTCGTCCTCGCGGTGGAGCCAGCAGGCCGTCATCGGCAACCCGAGGACATCGCGGGCGGCCTCGACGGTCGTCCGGCAGGCCGCCTCGGTCGTCTCGACGTCCTGGAGGCGCTCGGTGGCGCCGTGGAGGGACTCGACCATCCGCTCGCGCTCGTGGCGCCCGGTGACGTCCCGGACGCTCGCGAGCATCCGCTCCTCCCCACGGAGTTCCACCACGCTGAGGTGGACCTCGCCGACGAACCGCTCGCCGTCCTTCCGGCGGGCCTGTACCTCGAACAGCTGGGGCCCCTCCTCGCGGGCCCGCTCCATCCGGTCGAAGGCCTCCGACTCGGTGTAGTCGGCGTCCTCGGGGATGAGGTCGACGATCGTCTTGCCGACCAGTTCCTCGCGGCCGTAGCCCATCAGCTCGCAGTACCGGTCGTTGACGTCCAGCAGTTCGCCCGTCTCGGGGTTCTGGACGACCAGCCCGTCCGAGACGTTCTCGAACACCTCGCGGTAGGTCCGTTCGAGGCGCCGGCGCTCGGTGATGTCGCGGCCGATGGAGAGGTAGCGCGTCTCGCCGCCGATGGTCGCGGTCGCCCCGCGGACGTCGAGCCAGCGGGTCGACCCGTCGCTGGTCTCGACGAGCCACTCCGTCCGGCGGGACCGGCCCGAGTCGACGACCGAGTCGATCATCTCCTCGCCCCGGTCCCTCGTGTAGCCCTCCTCCGTGACGCTGACCGCCGTGGGGTCCATCCCGACGAGTTCGGCCTTCTCGTAGCCCAGCAGGTCACAGAGGCTCTCGTTGGCGTCGACGATCTCCCCGGAGTCGGGGTCGATGACCGCGATGGTGTCGTTGACACTGTCGAAGATCTGTTCGTACTCGCGCTCGCGGCGCTTGCGCTCGGTGATGTCGCGGACGCTCGCCAGGACCTGCTCCTCGCCGTGGAGGTCGACGACGCTGAGGTGGACCTCGCCGACGAACCGCTTGCCGTCCTTGCGCTGGCCCTCGAACTCGAACAGCTGGGGGCCCTCGGCGCGGGCCTGCTCGATCTGTTCGAGCGCGTCCGCGAAGGTGTCTTCGGGGTCCCTGGGGATGATCCGGCGGAGCGTCTCGCCGACCAGTTCCTCGCGGTCGTAGCCCGTCAGCTCACAGTAGCGTTCGTTGACGTCGCGTATCTCCCCGGTCTCGGGGTCGTGGACGACCAGCCCGTCAGAGACGTGTTCGAACACCTCGTCGACGCCCCATCGGGCGCGCTCGCGCTCGACGGTCGCACCGAGCTGGTCGGCGAACACGTCGGGGTCCTCCTCGGCGACGCGCCGGGGGAGCGTTTCCGTGGCCCCCGCGGCCAGCGCGTCGGCGGCCACCTCGCGTGTCCCGTCGAGCAGCAAGAGGACCGGCGGCGACTGTTGCCCGTCGGCACACGCTGCGATGACGCCGACGCAGTCGCTCCCGAGTTCCTCCCCGTCGACCACGACACAGTCGGGCCGGCCGTCGAGACCGCCGTTCCGGACCACCTCGGGGTCGACGGCCTCGGCGTCGAGTTCCCGGCCGTGTTCGGTTTCGCGTCCGGTGATGGTGTCCGCGAGCGTCTCCTCACCCACCACCACCGGGCTGAGTTCGCGAGACCCGGCGGGTAACATTACCCCGCCTACGGCTCCGGCGGTGTATAAACGTTCGTTCGGCCCGTCGTGTTGCAGAGTCTGAAACGCTGCAGGCTATTATAGGTGGATGGCGTCCGCCGTTGGAACCATGCAAACGACCGTCCATCCCGAGCACGATTCCGACGCCGAGGACAGCTCGCAGACCGCCTCGCGGGTCGTCAGCGACCGGAGCCTCGTCGTGCGCAACTACGACGGCAGCCAGTCCCACGACGTGACCGTAACCTTTCTCGATCCCGACGGCGACCGTGCGTTCGCGCGAAGTTTCCCGGTCGCACCCCTGGAGACGATCGCCATCGAGACGCGCCTCGACCGCGCCGTCTACCGCGTCCGGGCGCGACTCGACGGCACCGAGACCGACAGCGCCGAGTGCCTCGTCGGCAGCGGCCCCGACGAGACCGCCCTCGTCGAGACCGGCAACGGCACCGTCAGCGTCGCCGAGGGCATCCTCTGAGTCCGTCAGCGAACCGAGAACTCGTCGTCGACGACCGCACTCGCGACGCCCGCGCCGAAGGCGTAGGCCGATCGTGCGGCGCCGCGCTGGAGGCGGTCGGTCAGCCCCCGCTGGGGCTGGAACTCCTCGACGGCCACCTCCTCGCCGAGTTCGTCCTCGATACGGTCGGTGACCTCCTTGCGGGTGCCGAGTTCGTCCACCAGCCCAACCTCCAGCGCCTTCTCGCCCAGGTAGACGCGGGCCTCGGTCCCGCGGACGGTCTCGGCGTCCATGTCGCGGCCCTCGACGACGTCGGCGACGAACTGGTCGTAGTAGTCGTCGACGATGCCCTGGAGGTACTCGCGTTCGTCCGCCTCCAGTTCCTTCAGCGGGGTGCCAGCATCCTTGTACTCGCCGGCGGTGAACTGCTCGTAGGAGACGCCGAACCGGTCGGCCAGGTCCGCGACGTTGACACGGGAGCCGACGACGCCGATGGAGCCGACGATCGATCCCTCGCGGGCCCAGAGTTCGTCACAGCCGGCGGCGATTTCGTAGCCGCCCGACGCACAGACGTCCGTCGCGTACGCCACCGTGGGCCCCTCGAACTGTTCGGCGGCCAGGCGGATGTCCTGGCTGGGGACGATCTCCCCGCCGGGGGTGTTGAGACGGACCAGCAACGCCTCGACGCCGCGGTCCGCGTCGGCGCGCTCGATCTCCTCGACGATCTCCTCGGCGGCGGCGCCGACCGGCGCGTTCGCCAGCGGGCCACCGCCGCCGTCGCGGGTGATCGCCCCCTCGACGGCCACCTCGGCGACGTTGTATCCCGGGGCCAGTGACCCGGCGACCCTGCCGGCGACCCGCAGGCCCACGAGGACCAGCAGGCCGGTCAGGAGGACGCCGACGACGTCGAGCATCGAGGCGGGATACTCGATGAATGCGAACCAGCCAGCGACGGCAACCACGGCGACGATTCCCAGGAAGACGACGGTCCTGGCGAGGGTGTTGAGAACGCGCATACGTCCACCTGGGACACCGGCGACAAAAGTGCGGTGTCCCCGCGCCGGTGGCACCCCAGGTCACGGGCGGGAACCGAACCTTGACGTTCGCCCGCGCGGACAGTCACGGTATGGTCAAACGCGTCCTCGTCCCGGTCGACGGGTCCGCACAGGCCGAGCGTGCCTGCGAGTTCGTCTTCGAGGAGTTCCCCGGAGCGACGCTGGCCCTGTTGCACGTCATCAACCCGGTCGAGGCGGGCTACTCCACACAGGCGGCCATCCCGTCGGCCTCCGAGGAGTGGTACGACCGCCAGCGCGAACTGGCAAACGAACACCTCGACGAGATCGAGACCACGGCCGCCGAGCACGGCGTCGAGGCCGAACGCGCCATCGAGGTCGGCAAACCGACGCGGGTCATCGTGGAGTACGCCGGGGAGAACGACGTCGACCACATCGTGATGGGCAGCCACGGCCGGGAGGGCGTCTCGCGGATACTGCTTGGCAGCGTCGCCGAGACCATCGTCCGGCGCTCGCCCGTCCCCGTGACCGTCGTCCGGTAGCGGCCGCGGGCGGAACGACCACGTTATGTGCCTGGCGCTCCGACCCCCGGCCGATGAAGGTCGGGCTGGTCGCACAGCGTGACAACGACAGGGCGGTCTCCCTGGTCGGCGACATCGCCGACAGCCTCCAGGCCGAGGGGGTTGCGGTGGCCGTCGACCGGACGACACGGCGGGCCTTCGAGGGCGGGACCTGGACCGCCGACGGCGCGTCGACGCCTGTTCCCGATGGAATCGACGTCGCGGACCTCTCGACCTGTGACCTCGCAGTCAGCGTCGGCGGCGACGGGACCTTCCTCTATGCCGCCCGCGGCGCGGAGTCGACTCCGATCATGGGTGTCAACCTCGGGGAGGTGGGATTCCTGAACGCCGTCGCGCCGACGTCGGCCGTCGGGACCGTCCGCGAGGAGGTGGCCCACCTCCGGGAGACGGGGAGCGCACGGACACGGCAGGTCGACCGCCTGCGCGCCGAGACCGACGCGTGGACGCTTCCCCCGGCGCTCAACGAGGTCGTCGTCCAGGGCCCACAGCGGGGCCACGGCCGCGGTGTCGACATCGAGGTCCGCGTCGACGGGTCGCTGTACACCGCCGACCACGCCGACGGCGTCCTCGTGGCTACCACCACCGGCAGCACGGCCTACAATCTGAGCGAGGGTGGGCCGCTGGTCCACCCCGACGTCGGGGGGTTCCTGGTGACCGAGATGTGCGGTGAGGCGGCCATGCCGCCGCTGGTCGTCGACACTGACGCCGAAATTACGGTCCGCGTCGACGGCACCGACCGGGCGGTCGCCGTGGGGGACGGACGCATCCAGCGGGAGGTGACGCCGCCCGCCGAAATCAGACTCGCGAGAGCCGACACGCCGGTCAACCTCGCGGGCCCGCCGCTGGATTTCTTCGCCGCGCTCGGGAAACTCGACGCGTAGCGGCCACCGGGTGTGGCTACTGGGTTCCGGTGGTGTACAGCACCGGCCCGACCGCCAGCAGGCCCAGCCCCAGCAGCTTGTACTGGAGCGCGCTACCCAGGAAGTGTGCCCCGCTCGAATCGACGGCGAGCATCTGTGCGGGGGTCACCAGAAAGAGGAGGCCGAAAAGGAGGATGTGCAGCGTCGTCGTCTTCCAGGACTTCAGCGGCAGCGTCGCCACCAGCCCCAGTCCGAAACCGACCAGCAGCGCGTCGCCCAGATTGTAGTTGAGGAGAAAGCTGTCGACGAGTTGCAGTGGCGCGAGCATCCTTGTACCGAACTCGCCCTGACGCAATCTTTAAAGTTCCGTTAGGCGCCGCCCGAACCCCCGTTTCGACTGCAGGTAAACATTGAAGTGGCTGGTCGCCGAATTTACCGGTGGGCCTCGAGGATGGGTACTCGCCTGCGCCCCCGCCCGTATCGCGGCCCCTGACGCTTGCGACGAGGCCCCTGTCTCCCCCTTCCGGTTCGAAATCCTTTTACGCGGCTCAGCGGGAAGTTAGACCACATGAACGTCGATATCATCGAGGAGGAGGAGAACCCGATGCTCCACCGGACGGACGTCCGGTTCGAGGTGATCCACGAGGAGGCGACGCCCTCGCGGCTGTCGGTCCGGGACTCGCTGTCCGCGAAACTCAACAAGGACGCCGAGGAGGTCGTCGTCCACGAACTGGACACGAAGTTCGGGATGCGCACCTCCATCGGCTACGCGAAAGTCTACGAGTCCCCCGGGCACGCCCGGGACGTCGAGCAGGAGTATATGCTCGAACGGAACAAGATCGACGTGAGCGAGGACGGCGGCGAAGCGGAGGAGGCCTGATGGCCCGCTACGAACTCTACGACGAGGACGGCACCACCGGCCGCGAGCAGTGTACCCGCTGTGGGGACGCCTTCCTCGCGGACCACGGCGACCGCCTGCACTGTGGCAAGTGCGGGTATACCGAGTGGACGTAGACAGTCACTCCTCGGGAGTCAACTCGGGCGGGACATCGATGACGGGCACCTCGCCCTGCCGGACCCGCTCGCGGAACTCGACGACGAGTCGCAACCCCACCACGTAGGCGATGGCGGCCGAGAGTATCGCCAGGATGAGGTTCCCCAGCCACAGGCGTGCCAGGATGCCGGGCCCCGCCGACAGCGAGACACCCTCGAAGGAGACGCCGGGGACCGGCCCCAGGAGGAGCGTCCCCAGCGAGAAACTGGCCGCGTAGAAGCCCCACTTCACCACGGGGTTGAGGGGGATCACCGACGCGAACATCGCGATCTTGCTCAGGCGCGAGAAGAGGAACCCCAGCACGAGGAACATCAGGAGACCGGTCCCCAGCGTGGGGAGTGCGGTGATGAACACGCCGACGCTGAAACTGAACGCGACCTCCCGGGGGGTGTACTCCTCGACGAAGGCCTCCACCAGGCGCTTTTTGACCTCTCTGCGCGCCTCGGCCACCCGACGGCGGAGCATCTACCCCTCGCAAGGCACGCCGTCGATATCAACTCTGCGCAACCGCGGGGCACGCGAGACCGAAGTCGTCTTTTCGGTCGCCCACGGACTCCACGCCCATGCCACCCGAGCGCGGCGACGTGCGCGTTCTCGGCATCGAGGGGACGGCCTGGGCCGCCAGCGCCGCCGTCTACGACGCCGCGACCGGGACTGTCGACATCGAGACCGAGGCCTACGTGCCCGAGAGCGGTGGCATCCATCCCCGCGAAGCCGCCGAACACATGGCCGAGCACCTGCCCGCCGTTATCGAGTCGACGCTGGACCGCGCTCGCGAGATGGCCCGGGAAGACGAAAGAGCGGACGACGAGGGCGAACCGCCGGTCGACTGTGTTGCCTTCTCGCGGGGTCCCGGACTCGGTCCCTGCCTGCGGATCGCCGGGACGGCAGCCCGGGCGACGGCCCAGCGGCTGGACGTCCCGCTGGTCGGGGTCAACCACATGGTCGCCCACCTGGAGATCGGCCGCCACTTCTCGGGCTTTTCGTCGCCGGTCTGTCTGAACGCCAGCGGCGCGAACGCGCACGTGCTGGGCTACCGGAACGGGCGGTACCGCGTGCTCGGGGAGACGATGGACACCGGCGTCGGCAACGCCCTGGACAAGTTCACCCGCCACGTCGGCTGGTCGCATCCGGGCGGTCCGAAGGTCGAGGCCGCCGCCGAAGACGGCGCGTACGTCGACCTTCCCTACGTCGTCAAGGGGATGGACTTCTCGTTTTCTGGCATCATGTCCGCGGCGAAGGAGGCCTCCGACGACGGCGAGGCGGTCGAGGACGTCTGCTTTGCCCTCCAGGAGAACGTCTTCGCGATGCTGACGGAGGTTTCCGAGCGCGCCCTCTCGCTGACCGGGAGCGACGAACTCGTCCTCGGCGGGGGCGTCGGGCAGAACGCCCGCCTGCGGGAGATGCTCGAGACGATGTGCGACCAGCGGGGCGCCGACTTCTTCGCCCCCGAGGCACGCTTCCTCCGGGACAACGCCGGCACGATCGCCGTCCTCGGCGCGAAGATGTACCGGGCGGGCGACACCCTCGCCGTCGCGGAGTCGGGCATCGACGCCGACTTCCGGCCCGACGAGGTGCCCGTCACCTGGGACGTCCCGGCGTCGGTGGACCGCCACGTCTCCCGCGGTGGGGAGGGCCCCGATCAGGTCCAGGGTGCGGAGGCGACCGTCACGTTCGAGGGCGACCGCGTCATCAAGGAGCGCAACCCCCGCGCGTATCGCCACCCGGACCTGGATCGGCGACTCCGCCGGGAGCGCACGCGAGCAGAGGCCCGCCTCACGAGCGAGGCGCGACGCGCGGGCGTGCCGACGCCGGTCGTCCGCGACGTCGACCCGACCGACGGCCGACTCGTCTTCCAGCGTGTCGGGAAATGTGACCTCCGGGAGGCCCTCTCCGCCGAGCGGGTCAGGACCGTCGCCGGCCACCTCGCGGTGCTCCACGGGGCGGGGTTCGTCCACGGCGACCCCACGACGCGCAACGTCCGCGTCGACGGGGCGGGCGAGGGGCCGGACCTGTTCCTCGTGGACTTCGGACTCGGCTACTACACCGACGACCCCGAGGACCACGCGATGGACCTGCACGTCCTCGGGGGGAGCCTCGCTGGCACCGCGGACGAGGCCGGGGGCCTCACGGAGGCGGCCGAGGTAGCCTACCGGGCGGCGGCCGGCGAGGCGGACGGCGACGCGGTCCTCGACCGGTTGCGCGAAATCGAAGGGCGTGGGCGGTACCAGTAACCTTCCTGGCCCCGGACGCCACGAGGGATTCTGAAAAGTACTTACCGTCGCCCCGGTTCGGGTCGGATATGCGCGCCCTCCTGTTTGCCCTGCTGCTCGCCGTCTCCGTGGTGGCCGCGGGACCGGCCGCGCCGGGTGTCGGACCGGCCAGTGCCCAGGAGTCCGGGCCCGTGAGTACCTGTATCGGGACCGTCGAGGACCGGCCGGACGCCTCGACCGTCGTGAGCATCCAGGGGACCCGGACGGGACCGGAGGGGGCCTTCAAGGAGCAGGCGTTGCTGGTCGCCTTCGCACCGGACGGCTCCGTCCAGTGGGTGCAAAACTCCACGGCGAACGAGAAGTGGTGGGCCTACGACGTCGACCCACTCGAGAACGGGAACCTCCTGTACGCGACCACCCAGTCGCGCCACAGCGTCGTCGGCGAGTTCGACCCCGGGACCGGGGAGTACGTCTGGGTCGAACACTTCGACGGCGCCCCCGACTCGGCGACGAACCCGTTCGTCGTGGACGCCCACGACGCCGACCTGCACGGCGACGAACTGGTGCTGGTCGACAAGGGCGAGGGCCACGAGCGAATCCTGGCCTACAACCGCACCACGGGACGGGTGACCTGGGAGTGGCGCTTCGAGGACCACCCAGAGGTCTTCCCCGAATCCGGCGGCGGCCGGTCCGGCGACTGGACGCACGTCAACGACGTCGACCGCGTCTCCGAGGACCGCTACATGATCTCGGTGCGTAACTTCGACCAGGTCGCGTTCGTCAACCGGACCACCGGCGACGTCGAACTCACGCTGGGCGAGGACGACAACTACGATATTCTCAACGAACAGCACAACCCCGACCACCTGTGGGGGCCCGACGCCGAGCACACGGTCCTCGTGGCCGACAGCCTCAACGACCGCGTCGTCGAGTATGCCTACGACGAGGCGACCGACACGTGGGACCGGGTCTGGTCCGTCTCGGGCTTCGACGAACCCCGCGACGCCGACCGCCTCGCGAACGGCAACACGCTCGTCACCGACCGGCGGGGCCACCGCGTCGTCGAGATTACGCCCGAGGGCCGGGCGGTCTGGGAGGTCTACACCCCCTACGAGCCCTACGACACCGAGCGCAACGCACCGGGTTCGAACGGGCCGACGATGCGCGAGCACGGCGTGACCGGCGGGTTCGCCCTCTCGAACGACGCCGGGTTCACGGACGAGGAAATCGCACAGTGTGCCGACGACCTGTTCGGGTTCGCCTACGACGAGTCCGGCCTCATCGGATCGACGCAGACGTTCTTCGAGGCCGAGAACGCCAGCTACGACATCGGTGACACGACAGCCGACGGCCCCGACACTGACACCGACACCGACGCCGGGTCCGGGTCCGGGACCGATTCAGTCACGGAGTCCGAATCCGGGTCCGGATCTGACTCCAGCGACGGGTCCGAGGGCGGACCGGGAACGGACGCGAGATTCGGGCTACCGGCCGTCCTCGCGGCCGTCCTGGGACTGGCCGTCGTGCTCGGCGCCGTCGGCTACAGACGGTACCGGTGACCGACCGCCAGTGCGGGACAGCGAGCGACGCCGGTCACGAGCGGACCGCGCTGTAGATGCGCCGGCGGTTGGTGACGACCCGCCGGAGTCCCCACCCGGCCGCCAGCAGGACCCCCAGCACGGCCGAGAGCGCGGCCCAGGAACTCATCCAGACTGGCCGGACCCAGGGCTCGACGTGGGCGTACCGCCGCGAGAGCGACTCGGTGAGGTCCGCGGCTGGGGTCCCCGCCCCGAGCCCTTCGATTGCGTCCGCGACGGTGTAGCGCGACTGCGGGCCCTGGTCGGCGCCGCCGTGGACCTCGAACGTCCCGCCGGCGTCGCGGTCGGCCATCGCCGGACCGTTCGACTCCATGGCGCCGCGCTCGGCGTCGTAGGGGCCCCACGGCGCCTGGAACTCCCAGACGATCTCGCCCCCGGGCGTGATTTCGACCACGCGGTGGTTCAGGGTGTCCGTCACGAGCGTGTTGCCGTTCGGGAGGCGGTCCGCGTCACGGGGCCAGTTGAACCCCGTGACCGTCCAGACCTGGTGCCACTCGCACTCGGCAGGGGGCGTGCCCGCACCCAACCGTGGATCGGCGTCGCCACAGTCGCGCTCGTACTCGACGACGCGGTCGTTCTCGCTGTCGGCCACGAGCATGACGGGCGTCCCGTCCTCGCGTTCGAGGTAGTCGGGGTTGTGCTGTTCGTTGAGGATGGTGTGGTTGTCGTCCTCGCCGAGGCGCAACACGACCTCGTCGGTCTCGCGGTCGACGACGATGGCCTGGTCGAAGTTCCGCGGCGAGGTCAGGATGTACCGGCCGTCCTCGCCGATGGGATCGACGTCGTTGACGTGCGTCCAGTCCTCGTTGAAGCCACCGTCGGTGTCGTTGGGGTAGTGGTCACGGAAGCGCCACGCCCAGTCGACCGACTCGGCGCTGCGGTTGTAGACGAAGATGCGGTCGTTGCTGACGCCGTTTTCGAACTGGCGCATGTTCGCGACGACGAGGCGACCGTCGGGGAGCCGTGCGACGTCGTGGGTGTCGTTGATCGGGAGGTGGTGTGTCCAGACCGGTTCGACCGCCCCGGGGTCGAACTCCATGAGCATCGTCCGGTCGGGTTTGGTGGTGCTGACCAGCAGGTTCCCGTTCGGGAGCGGGTCGACGTCGTAGAACCAGAACGTCTCGACGGACTGGCCCTCGAAGCGCCACTCGACGGTCGCGTTGCCCGTCGCGGCGACGAGCCGCGTCGGTTTCTTCTCGTTGCCCTCGCCGCCCTTCTTGAACCCCTGGACGCTGACGTAGGTCGGCTCCTCTGCTGGCTGGCTGACCGTGCCGGGCCCCAGTCCGAGCGAGAGCGGGGCGACGGCGGCGTGGGCTGCCGGCAACAGGAGGGCGAACGCGACCACGAGGACCACATGCGTGCGGAGCCACCCGAGCATCTCTTGCCGACGGGGAGACCACTCGACGCGTCCCAGCCGCTTTCGGACGTCCATACGGGGAGAAGTGAGGCCAAGTCACTACGAATGCCTTGTGGTCTAGCTCCGGGCGATGCTATCTTACAGTACTTCCCATCAGGGCTGAACAGGATCGCCTTCGTAGCGGTGCCCCGGCAACTGACAGCCAGAAAGCCCCCGCGGGCTGGGCTCGGGGGTTCCGGAAGACGGTCGCCTCGCGGTGCTCGGCGCTACGACTTCCGTCGTCCCGCTCGCGTCGCTCGCGGGAACG
>CAZUWC010000009.1:0-15755 GCA_964623935.1 uncultured Halobacteriales archaeon | reverse complement strand
TGGCTGGATTTCCACCCCGAGACGTCCGTCTACGACGCATGAAAACACAAAACCCGACAGAGACCCAACTATGGACCGATGACTGAACGGATCACGACGACGTACGACGCCGTGGTGTTCGACAACGACGGCGTCATCGTCGAACCGACCGACCGCGCCCCCCTCACGGACGCGGTCTGTGCGGCCTTCCGCGACGTGGGCTCGGACCCCGACCGGGAGGCCGTCGAGCGAACTGTCGCGAGGAGTGCCGGCCCCCACGAGACGGTTGAGGCGGTCGGCGGTGGTGCCGACGTCGATCCCGGTGAGTTCTGGCGGCGCCGCGAGGAGCGCGCCTCGGCGGTCCAGCGACGCCTCGTCCGCGACGGCGGGAAGGAACTGTACGACGACGTCACGGTCCTGGAGGGGATCGATGCTCGCCTGGGAATGGTCAGCAACAACCAGCACGAGACGGTCACGTTCCTCGTCGAGTACTACGGGCTGGACTTCTTCGAGACCGTCTACGGCCGCGAGCCCACCGTCGCTGGCGCCGAGCGCAAGAAGCCCGACCCCCACTACCTGGAGCGGGCGCTCTCGGAACTGGGAACGCAAAACGCCCTCTACGTCGGGGACAGCGAGGTGGATGTCCTCGCGGCCCGCCGGGCGGGCGTCGACAGCGCCTTCCTCCGGCGCGACCACGCCGCCGACGTCGACCTGTCGGTCGAACCGACCTACGAGATTCCGGACCTGGAGGCCCTGGGCCACCGACTCCGGGAGTCCCGGTGACCGCCAGACCACTCGATACTCATGCCCCGAGACTCTTTCCAAGACGAGATGGACGCGCTCCGGGAGGCGGTACTGGACCTCGGTACGACGGTCCTCGACCGCCTCCGGACCGCCATCGACGCTCTCGACGAGGGCGACCGCGAGCGTGCGCGGGCGGTCCTCGAGGGCGACCACGAAATCAACGAGCGGTACCTCGAACTGGAGGCCGACTGCATCGACCTGTTCACGCTCCAGCAACCCGTCGCGAGCGACCTCCGCTTTGTTGCCGCGTCGTTCAAGATACTCACCGACCTCGAACGGATCGGCGACCTGGCGATGAACCTCGGGGGCTACGTCACGGGAATGTCCCGGGAGTTCGTCCCCCGGGCGGACCTGGTCACTATCGGCGAACTCGTCGCCGACCAGGTCGAGCGCGCACTCGAGGCCTACGAGTCCGCCGACCCCGACCTGTGTCACGCCGTCGCCGAGCGTGACGACGAGGTCGACGGGCTCTGCGAGCGGGCTGCGGCGGTCTTCCTGCGCGACCTGGTGGACCGGGGACCCGACGAGGAGACGCTGGAGGCACTGCTGGAAGAGGTCTTCCAGTTGCTGCTCACCGTCCGGGACCTCGAACGGGTGGGCGACCACGCCGTCAACATCGCCGCGCGCACCCTCTACATGACCGAGTCCGACGACGCGCTGCTGTACTGAGGCGGAGACTTTTTGATACCGCAGATGTAACACGAGCGTATGGCCGACTCGAGTACAGAAGACCGAAAAGAGACGCCGGAGACGACGACCATCAACATCCGTGTCACGGAGCGTCAGCTCGAGGAGATCGACAGCGTCTGGCGGGAGGAAGGGTACACTTCCCGCAGCGAGTTTCTCCGTCAGGCGATCCGCGACGCCACCGAACACCCTGGCGCGTCACGGGGGCTGCTCGCGAGCATCGCTGCCGAGGAGTACGCGATGCGGAACGGAGAGACCCAGTCACTGAGTCGTGAGGAAGTCATCGCGATGATGGATGACGACGAGTGACGACTGGGACTGGGAGTTCCGCCCGCCCGCCGCCAAATCGTTCGATGCTCTCGATGCCAATCTGCAGGAACGGATCGTCGAGAAACTCGATGACATCGTCACCGACGAGTGGCGAGAACCGCACGAGCACATCGAACCTCTCACCGGGCTGCCACACGGGAAGATTCGGATCGGGGACTTCCGTCTCGGTGCCTCCGCGGACCGAGAGACGAACACGGTGATAATCTACGACATCGAGCGTCGTTCGGGTGCGTACGACCCCGGCGACGACGATTGACCGGTCACCTACCCAGGTGTGATAGCCTGACGAAAAGAATATCCTGCCGGCCATCGACGTTTCGCCCGGATATGACGGGCGTCCCCGAGGACGACTCGCCGGCCACCAGCGCCGTCGCGGGTGTGGTCACCTTCCTGACGCTGGCCGTGGCCTTTGGCTTGCTCGCACTCGGGTGGCCGTACTTCTGGGTCGCCTTCCCCGTCGGCTTTGGCGGCGTCTTGCCCGCGGCGGTCGGCCTCGCGAAGTGGTACGGGGCCGAGGACGCGCCGGGAGAGTCCGCACGGGACGAACGCGAGGACGCCCTCGCGACACTCCGCGAGCGGTACGCGCGCGGCGACATCGACGAGGCCGAGTTCGAACGCCGCGTCGAGCGCCTCCTCGAAACCGAGTCCGTCGACCGCGCCGAGGCGACCCACGGGGCCAGCGGGGGTGCCACGGAAACCGAGCGCGAGCGTGCCTGATACTGATTGCTGTCGCTATGTTCCAGGTCTACCGCACGCTGTCTGTCCGGCTCCGCAAGCCCCGCGTCATACAAAGATACATACCGCGGGATGGCCCAACACCGGATATGCCACGCGAGGGGTACCAGGAGAAACTGCAGAGCCTTCGCGAGGACGTTCTCTACATGAGCGAACTCGTGCTGGAGCGACTCCGGATGGGGCTGGACGCGCTGGAACAGAAAGACGAGGACCTCGCATGGGAGGTCATCGAGGCCGACCACGAGATCAACGAGATGTACCTCGAACTGGAGGGCGAGTGCGTCGACCTGCTGGCCCTCCAGCAACCGGTCGCCGGGGACCTGCGCTTCATCGCGGCGTCGTTCAAGATCATCACCGACCTCGAACGGATCGGCGATCTCGCGACAAACCTGGGCGACTACTCGCTGGACGCCCAGCATGACGTGTTCCCGGAGGTGGACATCCAGGGCATCGGCGACGCGACCATCGAGATGGTGGAGGACTCGATGGACGCCTACGCGAACGAGGACGCAGCGGCCTGTTTCGGGATCGCCGACAGGGACGACGCGGTCGACGAGCTGTGCGAACGCGCCTCCGAGACGGTCGCCCGCGACCTCATCGAGCGCGAGGACATCGACACCGAGGCCGAGGTCGAGCGACTGATGAACGACGTCCACCGCCTCCTGTTGACCATCCGGGACCTCGAACGAGTGGGCGACCACGCCGTCAACATCGCCGCCCGCACCCTCTACATGGTCGAGAGCGACGACGCCCTCCTCTACTAGGTGACCTTCCAGGTCGTGCTCGAGGAGTAGCCCCACTTCTCGACGTCGACTTCGAACTCCCCTTGCTGGATGGCGGTCATGTTCGTGCCCACTTCCTTCGGGGAGAGGTCCAGTTCCTCGCCGATGAGACGGGACTTGAAGTAGGTCTGGTCGTCGGCGTGTTCCCGGAGGTACGCCAGGATGCGCCGTTGTTTCTCGGTCAGCGTCTGGTCACCCGCCGTCCCGGCGGTCGTGCTCATACAAACCTGTATGTGTGGCTTTCCTCTTAGCGGGTTTGGTACGCTAACCTAAACGGTCGGCGTCGGGCGGTCTTGCCGAATCTCCGGGGACAGGTGGGTGCTAACGGGGCCGTGAGAAGACGGGAGTGGTACGTCCCTAGACGGACTCTTCGATGATCTGGCCGACCGCGAAGTTGGACTTGACCTCGGTGATTTCGACCTTGACGCGCTCGCCGATCTCGGCGTCGGGGACGATGATGACGTAGCCACGCTCGACGCGGGCGATGCCGTCGCCCTGCTTGCCGATGTCCTCGATTTCGACGTAGCGGATCTCGCCGGGTTCGACCGGCGGCTGGGGTTCGGACGGCGGGCCGCCGCCGCTGCTCGTCCCCTCGTCGTCGGCTTCGGCCTCCTCGGCCTGGATGAGCGCGACACGGTAGGTACCCGAGGGGTCGACAGAGCCCGTCTCGATCTCGCGGGACGGCACTTCCACGACGTAGCGGCCCCCGTCTTGCGTGACTTCGGCACTGAACAGACACAGGAGTTTATTCGAGATTTCCACAGTCAGGCTTCCTCCACACGTCCAAACGTCCCAGCACCGCAAAGTAGTTGTGGTCCAGTCGGAGGACAGCCGCGAGTCACCCCCTCGCCGCGTCGAGGACGCCGGAGTGCCAACCCGGACGATTAAGACGGTCGCCGTGATAGACTCTTGGCCCAGGAATGCTCTCGGAAGGCACCGACGCAGACGGCTGCGATTCGACTCCCCGCGGTGGGCGAGGTGGACCGACGGACGCCGTCTCGAGGACCCGCGCCGACGGGTGAATCGCCGCCATGTCCGGGTACAGGCGGGTGGCCGTCGTCGGAACCGGCGCGGGGGCCAGAGAGGTGCTCGCTGCCGCCATCGACATCCCTGCGGCCCGGGACCGCAGTGAGGTTCACACCGTAGGGAGCGTCCACCGCGTTTACGACCGCTCGGCGTACCTGCGGTTCGACGTCGACACCGACCGCCGGGGACCGTCGCTCGCGCTGCTGTGCGGGCCGGAGTTCGACGGTCCGCTGGACATCCGGGTCGAGACGGACGTGGGGGTCGCGGTGGGTGACCTGGGGTTCGAAGCCGGCGACGCCGTTCGGGTGACCGGGACAGCGGGCGACGGCCAGGAGGTCGTCATCGCGGTCGGCCCGTCGCTCGCGGTGACCGTCGACGACACGCTGTGTCGACCGGCCGGGCCGGCGATTCCGGTCTGTCGGGATCTGGCTGTCGTCGGGCGGTCCCGGCCGGTTCAATCGCGTGCCCGGGCGGCCCTGGACTGGCTGGAAGAACGGACCGCCGGGGCGCTGGGATGTGCGACCGGCGACGGCTCCGGGACGGAAGCCGTGGACGGACTCGGGTGGGTGCCGGCCCTCTCTCGGGCCCTTGCCGATACGGACGCCGCGGACCCGCTCGCCGGCCAGGACCCGACGGCGGCCGGGACGGAACCGTCGCGGCTCGTCGAGGGGTGGGTGGGGCTGCTGACCGATGGGTCCGTCGCGGCCGCGCTCGACGCGAGCGTGCCGCTGCTCGGTCGGGGGCCTGGCGCGACACCCTCCGGTGACGATATCCTGTCCGGGTTGCTGGTCGCGCTGGTCCGGACGACCGACGGGCCGACGCGCCGGGCAGTCACGACGGCCGGCGACCGGCTTGCCGCCAGGGCAGCCGGGCGGACGACAGACGTGAGCGCGGCGCTGCTCGCCCAGGCCGCCTGTGGGCGGTCACGCGGAGAGGTCCGGAAGGTGCTGGAGGCGCTGCTCGCACCCGACGACGCGGCCGGCGAGGAAAGCGGCGCCCATCCCGCTCCCGAACGGGAACTCGGTGCCCTCGCGGCAGTCGGCCACAGTTCGGGAGTCGACACGCTGGTGGGCACACTGATCGCGGTACTCCTTATCGCACCGGCCGTCGACGCTGCCCACGGAACGTGCGAAGTTTTTTCACCGGAATCGGAGTAATCCGGACGTGCCCGTAGAACACATCTCGGTACCTGACGCGTACCAGGACTCGGTGAAGCTGATGCGCGTCGCCAGTGACGTCCGGGCGGAGTTCGAACTCGAAGAGGCGGTCGCGGTGATGGGAACAGACGAGAACAAGCGGACGCTGGTGGAGTCCGGACTGCTCGAGGAATCGTCGCTCGTCGAGGCCGGCCCCAACGACCTCCTGCTCGCGGTGCGTGGGGCCGACCCGGACAGCGCTGGCGATGCAATCGAGTGGATGCGCGAACGGGCCCGCGGGTCGGCCGACCGCTCGGCGGCCCCCGGCACCCGGGAACGGGGCCCGCCCCGTGGCCTCCACGCAGCCATCGACCAGCTCCCCGACGCCGACCTCGCGCTGATCTCGGTCCCCGGCGAGTACGCCGCACGCGAGGCCTGGAAGGCGCTCCACGAGGGCCTGCACGTCCACGTCTTCTCGGACAACGTCGACGTCGCCGACGAGGCGGCCCTGAAGGCTGCCGGCCGGGAGCGGGACCGCCTCGTGATGGGACCGGATTGCGGGTCCGCGATTATCGAGGGCGTGCCCCTCGGGTTCGCGAACGACGTCGCCGAGGGGTCGGTCGGCGTCGTCTCCGCGGCGGGGACCGGCCTCCAGGAGGCCACCTCGCTCGTCGACCGTGCCGGCGCCGGCATCTCCCACGCCATCGGCACCGGCGGCAGGGACCTCTCCGAAGCGGTCGGTGGGACCACCACGGAGATGGGACTCGAACTGCTCGCCGACCACGACGGCACCGAGGTCGTCCTGCTGGTCTCGAAGCCCCCGGACGCGGGACCGATGTCGTCGGTGCTGGCGGCGGTCGCCGACTGCCCGAAACCGGTCGTGGTCGCGTTCGTCGGCGCCGACCCCGACCCCATCGAGGACGCCGGCGCGACCCCGGCGGCGACTCTCGCAGCGGGCGCTCGCGAGGCCGTGCGACGACTCCCGGGTCACGGTGGGACGGTGAGCTTCGAGGCCGGCCTCGACGCCTTCGCGGAGCCCGACGACGCGGCCGCCATCGCGGCAGACCTCGGCGACCCCGGTGACGACCGTCGGTACCTCAGGGGACTTTTCAGCGGCGGGACGCTGGCCTACGAGGCGCTCGTGTCGCTCTCGGAGCGCCTCGGCGGTGTCGCCTCGAACCTGCGTGGCGGCGAACCGGTGGCGGATCCCCTGGCGCCCGACGGACACGCCATCGTCGACCTGGGTGCCGACGAGTTCACCCGGGGGCGCCCGCACCCGATGATCGCCCCCGCGCTCCGGAACGAGCAGGTGACGAGCGCCCTGCAGGGCGGGGAGGCGCTCGTCGTACTGGTGGACGTCGTGCTGGGCTACGGTGCCCACGAGGACCCCGCGGGCGCCCTCGCCGACGTCGTCGCGGCGGCCGGAAGCGACGGCTGGCCGGCGGTCGTTGCCTCCGTCTGCGGCACCGAGGGCGACCCCCAGCGCTGGGCCGAGTCCGTCGAGGGGCTGGCGGACGCGGGCGTCCACGTCGCCCCGACCAACGCCGACGCGGCAGCGCTTGCGGGCGGCCTTCTCGCCGAGGCGGGGGTCGCCGACCCGGCCGCGGCCGCTGGAGGTGGTGGCGATGACTGACGACCCGCTCGGCGTCGGCGAGGACCTCGAGGTCGTCAACGTCGGCCTGGACCGCTTCAGCGAGACGCTCGCGGCCTCGGGGACACCGGTCGCGGACGTCGACTGGCGCCCGCCGGATGGCGTCGACGCGGATCTCAACCGGGCGCTGACGGACGTGGCGAGTCGGGGTGACGAGATCGCGGCCGCGAACGAGGAGGCCTTCACCCGGCTGACCGACGCGACGCCAGTCTGGACCGACGTCGGGACCGCCAGCGAGGAGATCGACGGCCTCTCGGGGCGGAAACTGTTGCACGCCGGCCCGCCGGTGACCTGGGAGGCGATGGCCGGGCCGGTCCGGGGTGCAGTCATGGGCGCGGCCGTCTACGAGGGCTGGGCGGACACGCCCGAGGAGGCGGCCGAACTGGCCGCGGCCGGCGACATCGCGTTCGCGCCCTGTCACGAGCACTCGTCGGTCGGGCCGATGTCGGGGGTCATCTCGCCGTCGATGCCGGTCGCCATCGTCGAGAACGAGGTCCACGGCAACGTCGCCTACACCAACCTCAACGAGGGCCGCGGGAAGGTGTTGCGCTTTGGCGCCTACGGCGAGGAAGTCGTCGAGCACCTCCGCTGGATGGAACGGGAACTGGCGCCCGTCCTCCGGTCGGCCGTCCAGGAGGTCGACGGCATCAACCTCAAGTCGATGACCGCGCGGTCGCTGCAGATGGGCGACGAACTCCACAACCGCAACGCCGCAGGCACGTCGCTGTTGATGCGGACGCTGTTGCCGGGCCTGGTCAAGAGCGACCAGCCCACCGAGGCGACGGAGGCGGTCGCGGACTTCCTGGTCGAGGCCGACATCTTCTACCTGAACCTCTCGATGGCCGCCTCGAAGGCGGCGACGGACGCGGCCGCAGGTATCGAGGCGAGCACGATGGTGACGGCGATGGCCCGCAACGGCACGGAGTTCGGCGTCCGCGTCTCGGGACTGGACGGCGAGTGGTTCACCGCGCCGGCACCCGCGGTCGACGGGCTCTATTTCCCCGAGTACGACGCCGACGACGCCAGCCGCGACCTGGGCGACAGCACCATCGCCGAAACCGCGGGCCTGGGCGGGTTCGCGATGGCCGCGGCCCCGGCGATCACCGACTTCGTCGGCGGCTCCCCCCAGGACGCGATCGACCGCACGCTGGAGATGTACGAGATCACTCTCGGGGAGAACCCCAACTACACCATCCCGGCCCTGGACTTCCGCGGGACACCCACCGGGATCGACGTCCTCCGGGTGATCGACACCAACGTCTCGCCGTTCATCAACACGGGTATCGCCCACAAGGAGCCGGGCGTCGGCCAGGTCGGCGCCGGGCTCGTCCGGGCGCCGCGTGAGTGTTTCCTCGACGCAGCCCAGCGCTACTGCGAGCGGTACCGCTGAGTATCGGCCGGTCGTGTCGCCCCACACATTTATGTACCCGTTATCTGATATGGGGAGTGTCGGTGCACGAGCAATGAGAGTCAACACCAGACACACGGAGGGGTGCACGTGACACCCACGGACCGAGAAGTGGCGACGGATGGCGGCGAGGCCGGAGACTTCGTCGAGTACGGTATCGAGGAGAGGCCGCCGCTGGGCGAGTCGATACTGCTCGGCTTGCAACACTACCTGACGATGATCGGCGCGACAATCGCCATCCCTCTGGCACTGGCGGGCGCGATGGGGATGTTCGAGTCGGCGCCGGGGGAGGTCGGCCGTCTGATCGGCACCTTCTTCGTCGTCTCGGGCATTGCGACGCTCGGCCAGACGACGCTGGGCAACCGTTATCCCATCGTCCAGGGGGGGACCTTCTCGATGCTGGCGCCGGCGCTGGCGATTATCGGCGCCCTCGGGGCGCAGGGTGCCGGCTACCAGCTGATGTTGCGCGAACTCCAGGGCGCAATCATCGTCGCCGCGCTCTTCGAGGTCATCATCGGATACTCGGGCGCGATGGGGCGACTCAAACGCTACATGTCGCCGGTCGTCATCGCGCCGGTCATCGCGTTGATCGGGCTGGCGCTGTTCAACACCCCACAGATCGTCAATCCGAACTTCGGCGGGCCGGGGACCGGACAGAACTGGTGGCTGATGGGGCTGACGCTCCTGTTGATCGTCGCCTTCTCCCAGTACCTCGACAAGTACAGCCGCGCTGCACGGCTGTTCCCGGTGTTGCTGGGGATCGCGGTCGCGTGGATCGTCGCTGCGGCCCTGACCGCCGCGGGCGTCTACGCGCCGGGGAGCATCAGCGGCGTCAACTTCGGCCAGGTGACCAGCGCCAGCGCCTTCCAGCCGATCTTCCCGCTGCAGTGGGGGATGCCGCTCGTGACGCCCGGGTTCGTCGTCGGCATGTTCGCCGGCGTCGTCGCCTCGATGATCGAGAGCTTCGGCGACTACCACGCAGTCGCGCGCCTCTCGGGCGTCAGCGCCCCCAGCAGGAAGCGCATCAACCACGGCATCGGTATGGAGGGACTGGGCAACATCTTCGCCGGCATCATGGGGACCGGCAACGGGTCGACGTCCTACTCCGAGAACATCGGCGCCATCGGCATCACGGGCGTCGCGTCCCGGTACGTCGTCCAGGTCGGTGCCATCGTGATGATAATCGTCGGCTACGTCGGCTTCTTCGGGCAACTGGTGGCGACCATCCCGGCTCCCATCGTCGGCGGCCTGTTCATCGCGATGTTCGGGCAGATCGCCGCCGTCGGGCTGGCGAATCTGAAGTACGTCGACCTCGACTCCCAGCGGAACGTGTTCATCATCGGGCTGACACTGTTCGCCGGTCTCGCCATCCCGTCCTACATCAGCAACGTGGGACAGGGCATGGACATGTCCGGGGCAGCGGCATTCCAGCAGGGCCTCTCGCAGGTCGCCGTCATCGGCCCCGTCCTGGGCAACGACATCGTCGCGACCACGCTGTTCGTCGTCGGCGGGACCGGGATGGCCGTCGGCGGCATCATCGCGTTCGTCCTCGACAACACCGTCCAGGGCACCCGTGACGAGCGCGGGCTGACCCAGTGGGAAGCCATCGCGGAGGAAGAGGAGGACTTCCAGTCCATCTTCGACCGGATGGGCGGTGGCGGCGACGAGGCGCCCACGGCGGACTGATACTGATTGCTCTGAACCATTACCGGATCGACCGCACGACGTACAAATTAACGGTACCCTCGAAGAGGACACAACGGCTAAGTGGGCCCCCCGGCAGGTCCAGCCATGGCCACGGACAGGCTGGTGGCGGCGCGTCCGGACGGCGAGGCTTTTCGCTACACCGGGGACCTACGGCGGGGGGGCAGCCTGGGCCTGACCGACGAGCGGTTGCTGGTCGCACGCGAGGGAGAGACCGTCACAAGCGTCGAACTGGGGTCGGTCGACTCGGTCGAGTTCCAGGACCTCGACTGGTTCAACGCGGTGCTGGGACTCGCGCTGACTGGCTTCGGGGCCGTCTCCGCGGTGCGGACCTCTCTCGTGGGGATGGCGTTCCTCGCGGCCGGCCTCGCCAGCCTCTATCTGACCTACCGCAAGCGCATCAGCGTGACGGTCAAGATCCACAACCGCGCCAAACCACTCACCGTCTATCCCGCGGACGGGTCCGGGTTTTACGACGCATTCGGCGACGTCCTCGAAGCCTACCGCGAGCGGGTGGGGGAGTCGGAGGCAGGTGAGGAGTGAGACGGACCCCAGGCCGACGTGCCAAACAGTTAAACTGCGGTCGGCTGAAGGGGGCCCTGAGATGAGCCAGGGATTCGACCTCATCGAGGCGACCGTCTCCGAGATTCACGACGCGATGGCGGCCGGCGGCCTGACTGCGCGGGAACTGGTCGATCGGTACGTCGAGCGGATCGAGGCCTACGACGGGGCCGGCCCGGCACTGAACGCGTTCGTGACGGTGAACCCGCGGGCCGGCGAGCGCGCAGCGACCCTCGACGAGGCCTGGGATTCGGGGCCGACCGGCCCGCTCCACGGGGTTCCCGTCCTCGTGAAGGACCAGGCGATGACCGCGGGGCTGCGGACGACCTTCGGCTCCGAGGCCTTCGCCGAGTACGTCCCGGAGCGGGACGCGACGGTGGTCTCGAAACTGCGCGAGGCCGGTGCAGTCGTGCTGGGCAAGACGAACCTCCCGGACTGGGCGGCCGACGACGCCGGCTACTCGTCTGTCCTGGGGGGGACCCGAAACCCCTACGGCCTCGACCGGGACCCCGGCGGGTCCAGCGCGGGGACTGCGGCGGGTGTCGCGGCGAACCTCGGCACCGTCGGCATCGGCGAGGACACCGGCGGCTCGGTCCGCGTCCCCGCAGCGCACTGCAACCTCTTCGGCGTGCGCCCCACGACCGGGCTGATCAGCCGCCACGGCTTCTCGCCGCTGGTCAGCCGCCAGGACACCCCTGGCCCGATGGCGCGAACTGTCGAGGATACCGCCCGACTGCTGGACGTCCTCGTCGGCTACGACCCTCACGACGGATACACGTCGATCAACGCCGTGGTCGAGGAGGCGTCCTACACCGAGACCCTCGACCCTGCCAGGCTGGAGGGTGCCCGGATCGGCGTCCTCCGGGAGGCCTTCGGTCCCGAGGACGACCCGGAGTGTGGGCCCGTCACCCGGCTGGCCGACGCGGCCGTCGACGCACTGGAGCGGGGCGGTGCCGAACTGGTCGACCCGGTGTCGATCCCCGACCTGGACGCACAGCTCGACCGGACGTGGCTCTACGGGATGCAGTCGAGAGCCGACCTGGACGGCTTCCTGTCCAGCCTGGAGAACGCGCCCGTCTCCTCCTTCGAGGAACTCTACGAGAGCGGCGCCTACTACGAGGGACTGCCCGTCATCGACGCCCTCGTGGAGGGGCCGGCGGACCCGCGCGAACACGTCGAGTACTGGCGGACGGTCGACGCACAGTCGGCACTCCGACGGGACATCCTCTCGGTTTTCGCCGAACACGACCTCGACGCGATTACGTTCCCCGACGTGAAGATTCCGCCCAGGGACGCCGAGCGACTCCACGGCACCGACGGCGAGGAGCGCACCTCGCTGACGAACACCTACATCGCCTCCCAGTCGGGCTGTCCGGCTCTCTCGATGCCCGCGGGGTTCACCGACGAGGGACTCCCGGCGGGCCTGGAGTTGCTCGGCCCCCCCTACGCCGAGGGTCGCCTGCTCGCGCTGGCCGCGGGTTACGAATCGGTCACCGACACGCGCCGTCCCCCCGCCTGTACACCCGCACTGTGACCATGACCACACACCCAGCTTCACTCGAGGAGGCGGCCGGCGCGCTCCGTCGTGGCGACCGCTCCGTGGAATCGTACGTCGAGGACCGCCTCGACCGGGTCGAGGCCGTCGAGTCCGACCTGGCCGCGTGGGTCGACGGGCCGAAACCCCGGGCACAGCTCGCGGCCGAGGCGGCCGCGCTCGAACGGCGCTATCCCGACCCCTCGTCCCGGCCACCCCTCTACGGCGTGCCCGTCGGCGTCAAGGACATCTTCGGCGTGAACGGGCTCCCGACCCGTGCGGGGTCGACGCTCCCGCCGGGGGAACTGGCCGGCCCGCAGGCTGGGGTCGTCTCGGCACTCCGCGAAGCGGGTGCGCTGGTGTTCGGGAAGACGGTCACGGCGGAGTTCGCCTACTTCGAGCCGGGCCCGACACGCAACCCCCACGACACCGGCCACACGCCCGGGGGATCGAGCAGCGGCTCGGCCGCGGCGGTCGCCGCGGGGATGTGTCCGCTCGCACTCGGTACACAGACCGTGGGGTCGATCGTCCGGCCCGCAGCCTTCTGTGGCGTGGTCGGATTCAAGCCGAGTTTCGGGCGCGTGCCGACGGAAGGCGTCCTCCCGCTGTCGCCCTCGGTCGACACGGTCGGCCTGTTCACGCAGGACCTCGCGGGGATGGGCCGGGCGGCGGCGGTCTGTGTCGAGGACTGGTCGGACTGCTCCGGTGCAGCGCGGCCGGTGCTGGGCGTCCCGGACGAGGCCTACCTCGAACAGGCAACCGAGGTGGGACTGGCGTGTTTCGAGGAGGCCGTCTCGGGGCTGCGCGAGGCGGGGTTCGAGGTCCGACGGACAAACGCGATGGCCGACGTCGAGGCGGTGAACCGGCGCCACAACCGCCTGGTCGCGGCCGAGGCAGCGACGGTCCACGACGAGTGGTTCGACCGCTACGCCGACCGCTACGCCGAGGCGACGGCCGACCTGATAAGGGAGGGCCGCGAGGTTCCCACGAGGGAGGTTGTGGCCGGCCGCACGGGTCGGGGGCGACTCCGGGAGCACCTGGCCGGGGCGATGGACGAGAACGGCGTCGACGTCTGGATCAGCCCGGCCGCCCCGGGGCCAGCCCCCGAGGGAATCGACACGACCGGCGACCCCGTGATGAATCTCCCCTGGACACACGCCGGCGTGCCCGCGGTGGGCCTCCCGGCCGGACGGGTCGACGGACTTCCGGTCGGCCTCCAGTGTACGACGCGGTTCGGCGAGGACGAGCGGCTCCTTTCCTGGAGCGAACGCATCGCCAGCCATCTCCCAGTACCGGAGCCCCAGGGGAACGGTTAAGTGGCCGCCTGGCAACCACAGCCACACCGATGTCACAGGCAGACCTGCGAGTCAGGAACGCGCGCGTCGTCACCCCCGGGGAGACGTTCGTCGGCGGGGTCGCGGCCGACGACGGCACGATCGTCGCGGTGGGTGCCGACCGGTCGCTGCCCGACGCCGAACGGTCCATCGACGCCGAGGGCAACTACCTCCTCCCGGGCTTTATCGACCCGCACGTCCACTGGGGCCTCTCCCGGTACGAGTTCGAGTACCACGAGGGGCTGGTCCACGACTTCGAGACCGAAACCCGGGGTGCCGTCCACGGCGGCGTGACGACGGTCGTGAACTTCCTCCTCCAGCCCGACCCGTACGTCCCCGATATGGACTTCTTCGTCGAGGCCGGCGAAGAGAACTCCTACATCGACTTCGCCTACCACGCCATCATCCACAAGGAGCCCCACTTCGAGGAGATCGACGCCCTGGCAGAAGAGGGCGTCCGCTCGTACAAGATATTCTACAACTGGTACAAACACGCCTCGCCCGAACTCGGCATCGAACACTCCGACGCCGGCCGGGTGTACCGCCTGCTGGACCAGGTCGCCGACATCGACGGCGGCGTCGTGATGTTCCACGCCGAGAACGAGGACCTCGCCTACGAACTCCGAAAGGACCTCAAGGAGGAGGGGCGCAACGACCTGCCGGCCTGGACGGAGGCCTCGCCCAACATCACCGAGGCAATGCAGATCGAGTCCATCGCCAAACTCACCGACTTCACCGATTCGACGGCCTACATCGTCCACATGAGCACCGGCGAGGGAGTCGAGGTCTGCCGGCGCTACCAGGAACAGGGCGTCGACATCAGCGCCGAAACGTTGCCCGCTTTCCTGGCACACACCAACGACGAGGATTTGGGCGTGTGGGGCAAGATTTCGCCGCCGCTGCGCGAGCAGTGGAGCGTCGACAAACTCTGGCAGGGCCTGCGCGAGGGCGTCGTCGACTACGCCGGGACCGACCACTGCCCGCACAAGAAACCGTTCAAGGAGAAAGAACAGGGGAAGTACGGCGACATGTGGGACGCCATCCCCGGGGACAACAACGGCATCGAGTACTTCCTGCCGGCGATGGTGAGCGAGGGCGTCAACGAGGACCGCATCTCGATGGAACGACTCGTCGAAGTCTGTGCCGAGAACAACGCCAAACGCTGGGGGCTCTACCCCCGGAAGGGCGCCCTCGTGGAGGGTGCCGACGCCGACATGGTGATCGTCGACATGGAGAAGTCGGCGGTCGTGGACGACGACTTCTACCACACGATGGAGCCACGCTACTCCACCTTCCACGGCGACGAACTGACGGGGCTGCCGACCCACACTATCGTCGGCGGCGAGGTCGTCGTCGAGGAGGGGGAACTCCTCGTCGAGAAGGGCGGCCGCAACTACCTCCCGCGTGGCGACGACGGCGTCCCGCTGGAGTGACGGTGGCCGGGTCCGCGACCCGAGCCGGACCGTCCAAAGCCTTGATAGTCCGGACCCGAGAAGGGGGCGTGTATGTTAGACGACTACGAGATGTCCGACCTGACCCAGCCGTGGTCCGGGGACACGCCGGCGTGGCCGACCTACGACAACCCGAAGGTGTGGTACGAGAAGAGCCTGGACACAGAGAAGGTCAACGGCCAGAAAATCGAGTTCATGAACCACACCGGCACCCACCTCGACGGCGAGAAACACTTCGTCGCCAGCGGGCGCGACATCGAGTCGATGCCCCTCGACGAACTCGTCGGCGACGCCGTCGTGGCCGACATCTCCGAGAAGGTAGGGGACTACGATATCTACACCAGCGACATGATCGAGGACGTCGCGGACGTCCGGGAGGGCGACATCCTCTTTGTCCACACCGGCTACCAGCAGTACGCCTGGCACCGCGAGGACGCCGACCCCCACCGGTACTTCTGCAAACACCCCGGCCCGAACATGGAGTTCGCGGAGTGGTGCCGGGAGATGGACCTCAACTACCTCATTCTCGACTGTGGCAGCGCGGACCACCCGATGAACACCATCGTCCGGGACGTCCGCCCGGAACTGGCAACGGAGGCCGCCGACCACCTCGGCGTCGACGACCTCGACGAG